>WTIV01000003.1 GCA_011525095.1 Methanobacteriota archaeon | reverse complement strand
CGAGGGACAGTGGATTTCAAGTCCACCGCAATACCAGGCTATGCGATCTCCGCCTAATTTGTCGGGAGGGCATTTCTTTCAAGAATCTATCCTTAATCATTCATCGCGACTTGAGGCGATAATTGCAAGCCCAATTCCCGCAGTAAGCGTAACGAATGTAAACCCTGGAAGCCCATTTTCATGATCATCAGGATGTGAGTTTAGGTTTGCAGCCCGCTTAACGTCTTCAACGAAATGGTCCACATTCCAATCATATCCGACAAACACAACTTTTGGTTTCCAATCAGAATCTAGAATGAAAGTTTGAGTTGAGTGTGAGGTAGAGGTTTCATTCTTTACCTCATCAGGGTCAACCTCTGGAGAAGGAAGGTCTGATGCATCTTGCCCTTCAGCAACCCACGCAAAGTGGTTAGCGTCTTCCATCAACATTGCATCATCAGCAGAATCGGAAACCGACATCCAATGGCTAAACGAGCCCATATCGTGCCAGATGTAAAGACTGTAATTAGAATCAGAACCTTCGATTGAAGTCAAGGTAGAATCGTTTTCATAATAATCGATGTCGTTTTGAGATAGTGCAATTTTTGTGTGCTCAATTGCACTTACTTCTGCCATGTTGTAATATTGTGTATCAAATAATTCTGTAGAGCCATCTGCGTAGACCACTCCTAATTTGTGGACCATGTAATCATCAGGAGCTGGAATTGAAGATGAGTCTGTGGAATTGGGCGCCCACAAGATGTGTTGCTTGTCAACCAAGGAGTCCATTCCAACATCGCTCAACATCCAAGATTCGTTTGTTTCTTCCCAGTAGTGTAATGCCCACCACCATGAATAATCAGCAGGCGCCTCAACCCCGTCGATACTGGTCATGTAATGGCCATACTCAGAGTCAGGCGCTTCAAAAGTTTCTAATGCGCCCATTGACATGTGCCAAGCGTTTAATTCGTCCATTACGGCTGTGTCGCTCGAACCATTAGACTGCACAATTGTGAATGAAGCATCATCTCCTTGCGGAGCGGGTATAACAGTATCATCGGTTGAGTTTGGCGCGAATGCAAGATTTCCTGCTTCGATAGAATCAATCCCCATCATTGAAGCCTCCCATGCTTCACTTGTAGTATTCCAAGAATGTAATTCCCACCACCATGAGTAATCAGCGGGAGCATCGTCTCCATTTATGCCAGATACGAATGTACCCCATTGGCTAGAACTTGAGTTAACTGTCCAGCTATTCTTGTATGCTGATGCTGTTAGTTGGTCAAATCCGTTAAGTTCGACATTTTCGGAATATATGTCGCCATCAGGTAAAGCGACCATTACAGTTGTTTCCTTATCTTCATGGGAATGAGTCTCCTCTCCGCTATGGTCGTGCCCGTGGTCATGATTTTCTAATTCAGTAGTGTTGACTTGTATCATGAAATCGTCCCATACTGCTTGTATGTCTTCTAATTCAGCGGTAAGGTGTGGCCATGATGCTCCATAGTTGTCCATGTACTCTCTTAACACGGCTGGAGTATCGGTGGCTGGATCTACAGTGATCGATATGAATTGGTAATCGACTCCATCTAACTGCTTTTCAGCACTTACGAGATTACTTGTAATTACAGGACAAACATCTGGACATGTTGTGAAAATAAACGCTACAACGATTACGTCATGTGTGCCTTTCTTCAATGAATAGTAATCGTAATTCTCGTCTATCAATACGTGGTCAGATATTTTTTCTCTTTCCAATACGTAACCATTCCAATGGTGGTCACTCCCTTGTACAATATGAGTGATTGGCAACATAGACAGAGCCAACGTTGTAGCAATGGCGATAGCGAACCAGCGCATACGTCGTCCTCTATACTTTCCTTAATGAAAGTTTGAGGTGTATAGTATCATTCTGTAACGTAGGAGTAATCCCAGTTTGGGGTACACCATGCAGGAAGTTGGTCGATTCCAGCAGGATTGGAAAGCCCGATACCCCAAAGCATCAATGCAGCGAAAATCACAGGGAATAATGCAGTTCGTGTGTAGATGAATGGATCTCCCTTCAAGTGCATAAAGAAGGCAGCAATTCCGTATCCTTTGATAATTCCAACAACGATTAGAACTCCCCAAACAGCGGTTCTAGTAATTTCAATGTCAGTACCAGGGATAACCTCAAAGAAAACAGCTGCTACTTCGAATAATGTGAAGAACATCAGAATTAGGAAATTTACGTAGTAAACGTCCTTACCGATGAGATCAGCCATTTTTTGGAAAATTCCTGCTATTGGTCCAGTATACTTGTGTTCACCCATGTTATCACCTCAATACAGATAGAATGCCGGGAAGATGGCAACCCACGCCAAATCCACGAAGTGCCAATACAAACCGAAGTATTCGATTCCCTGGCCGTTGTGCTCGTCATATCCATTCTCAAGGACATCTGCCTTGAATATCATGAATAGCATGACTAGCAATCCAATGAATACGTGAAGGCCGTGTGCACCGGTTGCTACATAGAAGATAGAACCAGCTTGTGTGTCGATTGTGAATCCTTCAGCGATTAGATGACTCCACTCGACCAACTTTAGTACGATAAACATCGAACCTAGTGCTAGGGTGATGATTAGGTAATTTCTGACAGCCTTCTTTCTTGTTGGGAATAATTTAGCCATCAATGCATTCTTTGATGGCTCCCAGTTTACATCCTTAGCAACCTTTAGTGCAAGTACGATGGTGTATGAAGAGATAATCAGAGCGAATGTGTTGATTGCACCTGGTAGCAGTGTTCCAACTTCGTGGCGTAGTAGGTCTGATGCAGTTTGTGTGTCTACAAGGTCACACTTACCTGCGTTAACAGCCCACTCTGTACACCATCCGGTTCTCATTCTCAAGTAAGAGGAGAAGAATGATGCGAAGACCATAGTCTCAGAGATTAGGAAAATCCACATTCCAGCCTTACGAATGTCCTGCCCTTGGAAAGGAGCAGATGTAGCGATTTGCTCCTGGTGTCCCTTTAGGTCCTCGTTCCACCAGTTACCAATACCAATGATTAGAATCGCTGCACCGATTACTGACATTCCGAAATCGCCCATTTCTGCACTGTAGTCTAATCCAAGTATTGACTTGCATGTGTTGACAAATCCTGGGAATCCCATCATGAAGAACATCAGACCTGCTGCCATCAGAATTGGTGACGCAGAGCCGTGGTGCTCTTCGTGGTCATCATGATGGTGGTCATCATGTTCTTCTTCTGGTTGAATACTATTGTAGAATCCTGAAATACCGTAGAATGCGGCATAGATAATCATCATGACAAGAATCGTCTTTCCAGCGGTTACCCATGTGAGATAGGAAAGATGTGCGTCTACCTTAGCATCATATGCCTCATCAACAGCTTTCTCAGCAGCCTTTTGCTCTTCGAAAGATGCTTCAGGATCGTCGGTTTCTGATTCGACGAGCATGTCGAGGTGGGCCTTTGCTTCGTTATAATCATCGTAAGCAGCATCCCATTCGTTCTTCTTTACTGTGCCAACACCAACAGCAAATGCGCCGTATGCTGCAGCTCCAACGAATAGTAGGATAACTGAAACGATGACTGCTCTCATCCAGACATCGTTCTTTACATCGTGTAGACTACCGCTCATGATTTCGCCTCCTTATTCCAAAGACTGCTCATCGTTCTAAACGGAGC
>WTIV01000246.1 GCA_011525095.1 Methanobacteriota archaeon | reverse complement strand
AGGAAAGGCACCCAACTGAAATCGTAGTATTGGCTGTCTAGCGGTGTTCCATCAAGATGTCCTGAGGGAAGGAAATATCCAACCGTAGATTCGAAGTGAATGTCAACCCTATCTGTAGCTTCTGGAGCGATTAGAGTTTCAATGTCTACAATCCAAAGACCTGCATGGTAGTGAGAGATGTACAGTCTAGCATCCCAGGTTCCACCATGTGATTGGTCTGTTTCCGGAGTGGTCTCAAAGTATCCTGTATCTAGGTTATGTGGGCTGAATAGTAACCATTCATCGGCCACTGGGTCTAGTTCACAAGTTGAGCCGAAGCAGTGGTCTTCTGCATACGGGATTTCCCAATCTCTGGTCATTGTAATCTCAAATCTGAAGTTACCATTTTCTTCAGAATATTCTGTTGTGTCCAATAGGTAAACGATTCCTGTGCCCTCATACAAGTCAAGGCATTCTACTGCTGCTGAGACGTAATGGCGTGGCTTATCGCCAAGGCCGAGATGAGATACATCTAGCATTTCAGGAACCGGTTCGGCATAGTGAATGTAAGACACCCTTCCTCCATTTTCATTGCCGGTTGTTCCACTGTCTGGTTGGCCATCGTCATCCAAATCAAGGAAATCCATCCAAGAGCCAACTTCGGGAGCTCTCCAGCGGCATGTTAGCGGGTTTCCTTGGCCTGCCTTACATGTGGATGCCATCATTGAGTAGAGTTCGGGAGAATTTACTGGATGGGGTACGTCTGTTACATCACCAATTCTCAATCCAGCTTCCCAATATGAGCCGTAAACGAAAGTTCGGCCATATCTTGGGTCTTCGGTATCTTCACCTGGCCACTTTTGAACAGTCATATCGTGGATGTAAATCCAGCCGCCTCTGGTAGTCTCCCATGCTACCTCATACTCTCCAACCTTGATGATAGTGTGACCAAAACCTGAGCCTGGTGTTCCCGGTGCAACTTGTGCTGCACTTCCTTGGAGGTTCAGGTGAGCAATGGTTACTCCACCGCATGCTTCTCCAATCGCTGAATCGCACTGCTCATAGTCTGGGTTTGCAACGAAAATGTACCATTCTCCATCAATCATATGTGGGTACAGGTTGTGTGGACCGCTTGGATGGTCAGAGTCATACCAAGAGTCGACGTAGGTTGGGTTTGTTTTGTCGGTAACGTCAATCAGTGTAACAGATACCTGAATTGGGTCGCTCCATTCTCCGACATTTGGATCTGCATATCCAGAGTCTACGAGTTGGTTTTGCAAAATAACGTACTCGTTTCCATTGTACTCGAGGTACTTGACATCCAAAACTTGTGTGTTAGGGTCGTTGTAAACGCCAACGACTTGTGGGTCCGTAGAATTTGTTACATCGACTATGTGCATGTCATTCCAGCCCGCTTGGTAAGTGTATACTCTGCCGTCTGGTGAGCGGGCGACAGAAACTTCTGCGTTTCCAGGGGATGTCAATGGATTGAATGCTATCTGCTCGATATTATCGGTTCCAGCTACGTGCTGACTCGCGTTTGAATGGTCATGCCCTTCGCCTTGAAACAAGGGGTCTCCAGCATGGAAGTGTGGTTTGATTTCTTTTGTTTCCTCCACTTCATCTTCAGCGATTAGCAAAACTGTCATCGACGATGCAAATAAAACAACGAAAATGCCCAGTGCCACCCCTTGGCTGTTCATGTACCTGCGGCACTCTTCCTCCGTATTGTATTTATTCTCAAGTCGAGTGGGGAATCTGATGCGCATCCTTGCTATTGCCCTATGCCTCGTGATGCTTGCATCCCCTGTTGTTGGCCATGAACTACAGATTTACACAGTGATTGTAAACTCGGAGGGAGGGCAGCCTGCAGACATTCCAAACGGTACACTGAAGGAAGGAGATTCGGTTTGGTTTTGGATGAAAGACACCACAGAAAACGCAACTTTGGTCATCGAAGTTGAGAAAGATGGTGCAACCGCAAGGTCTGGAGATCTGGTGTTCGAATGTGAACTTGATGAAAACGGGTCTAAGGTAAACGAGGATTGCAACACAAGGTACGATTTCGTATTCAATCCTCAGAATTCTGCAGGTGTTTGGAATTTCACTTTCCTGACATACGTTAATGACACGTTAGTCAAGACAAGTTACGGCTCAGTAGATATTCAACCTGACTTGCACGATGAAATGCACAATAATGAAACAGGAATCGTTGAAGAAACCAAATCTGATACCAAACTTTCAACAAAATCCATTGCAGGAATTATAGCAGTAATTTCGCTGTTCGGAATTATGTTCGTCGCTTCCCAAATGGGTGAGTCAACCAAATTCGAAGAAGAGTAATCTCAAACCTTCAAATTGGCTTGGCGTGCTAGCAGTACGATCTTCATACTGTGCTCCAGCATCGCAGCATTTGCCCAAGCATCATCCAAATCTGCACCTACGCAGTATGCTCCATGACCTCGAATTACGACACACTTGCTTCCTCCCATCTTTAGGGCTTCAGCAGTCTGCCTCAGGAAATCTTCTGGGTTCTCATCGTCAGTATCAACAATTACAATCTTGCCTAACATCTTCTTTCCAACTTCATCGATTGGAGAACATAGAATCAAATCTTTCTCGCAACTTGCTGTGGTAGTGTAAGCACCCATCATGTGTATACATGCAGCTGGGCCGCCGGTTTCAAGTGAGGTGGCTGCAAGTAGAACTTCCAAAACTCTCCAATCGTTTGGTGCGTTTTGAGGTGCACCTTGTCCGAGTCTACCCCCAACAATCCCTCTTTCGTTAAGTCTGGATAATGTAGTTCCTGCCTTCGTTGAAATCATTACACCCGGCATTCCGGGGTGAAGCATTGAAATCGTGCCCATGTTTGCTCTCACAAGTTGTTCCCTGTCCAACTGTCTTGCAAGGCGAGCGATGTCCGCTACCAAGTGATCAGGGACTACAATGTCTGATGCCAGTACTGCTGGTGGCATTGGCTGGGTTTCCAAATCCTCGATTACATCAGCCGCTCCTGCAAGTGACTTTCTAAGACTGTGTACCTCATTTGACAATTTGATTACTTCTTTTTCTGCTGCCTTTGCTCTGTTCGATACTACGGGTTTTGGTGCATCGCCAGCGGGCCTAGGCTCCGGAGTGTTTTCAGCGGCTTCTTCTGCTTCAGCAGGTGCTTCAGTCGGCTCTTCAATAGGTGATTCAATTGATTCCTCTTCCGCTGGCGGTTGTTCACTACTTGCATTTACAGCAGCTGGTTCTTCATTGGCAGCTTCTACGTTGCCAACTTCGGGCTCTTCTGAAGCCTTTTGCACAGGTGTTTCTTCAACAACCGTTACTTGTTCAGGGCTGCTTTCAGCGGATTCTGATTCCTCTTGAGAGGTGTGTTGTGGATCTGGAAGTCCCTCGGGAGGACCGGGGGGTGGCATGTCTGGATTTCCGGGAGGTAGTCCTGACGGTGGGCCTCCTGGCGGTCCAGTTGGAGGTCCAGACGGAGGTCCGCTTGGTGGACCTGATGGCGGTCCTGATGGTGGTCCTGAAGGAGGGGCTGTTGGTGGACCTGATGGCGGTCCCGAAGGAGGACCTGATGGGGGGCCACTTGGAGAGCCCGATGGTGGCCCGCTCGGCGGACCTGATGGTGGACCAGATGGTGGTCCAGAAGGAGGACCCGAGGGCGGACCTGATGGAGGACCACTTGGTGGGCCCGA
>WTIV01000126.1 GCA_011525095.1 Methanobacteriota archaeon | reverse complement strand
CGAGGCTGTTGATGACCCAATTGAATTTTCATCCACCTCTTTCACGGTTGAACTTGATGAAGATACATCCAATTCGATTAACCTAGAAAATTACACAATCAATGTCGATGATGATGAACTAACATTCACTCTCAGCGGAGAGTCAGAACTGCTGGGATATTCTTTGAACGGTGATGAATTACTACTCGTGCCTGCCCCTGATGTTCATGGCTCTGCAACATACACAATGGCAGTTAGTGATGGATTTAATTCGACTACTGCTGTCCTTAATGTCAACATTATTCCAGTCGCTGATTTACCAACTGTCAGCATCTCTTCATTGGATTATTCGGGTAACGTCCTTTCTGTTCTGTGGACGATATCTGACAATGATGGGGATGAGGGATTAATCTATTCTGTCAAGTTTGCAAATAACTCGATTGAGCAAAATACAGAATGTACTGGTAATGTGCTATTGACATGTCTAACTACCTCAAATACAAATCAGGTTGGAACATTTGAGGTTGAAGTCAAAGTATGGGATGGTAATGCTCAGGTTTGGTCAAATGTAGATGCCAAGGAAATTGATATAGCACCAGCGGCCAATACAAATGATGATTCAGAGTCTGAGATAGTAGTAAGTGATTGGTTGCTACCAATCGGTTTGGGTATAGTGGTCATACTTCTTCTTGGTTACATGGTGATGACCAAGAGGGAATGATCACAATGGGATATTTCCATGCTTCTTTGGTGGAGACCATTCTCGCTTTGAAGATAGGATTCTTAGCGCACGAATTAGCCTTAGCCTACTTTCTTCAGGTTCAATGACATCATCGAGCCATCCATTTCTAGCAGCAACATATGGGTCGCCGAATTTTGTTTTGTACTCTTCAACTAATTGTTGACGGGTTTCCTCTTTCTTATCTTCATCTGCAGCGGCAATCTCTCTTCTGTGAATGATGTTTACCGCACCTTCTGCTCCCATGACCGCTAACTCTGCTGTAGGCCATGCGATATTGTAGTCTGATTGAAGGTGTTTACAACTCATTGCTAGGTAAGCGCCCCCATATGCTTTGCGAGTTACTAGGGTCATCTTTGGGACTGTTGCCTCTGCATAGGCGAAGAGCAGTTTTGCTCCGTGGCGGATGATTCCACCCCATTCTTGAACAACTCCGGGTAAGAAACCGGGTACGTCTTCGAAAGTAACCAATGGAATGTTGAAGGCATCACATGTTCGGATGAATCTGGCCGCCTTGATTGAAGCATCAATATCCAAACAGCCAGCAAGTACCTTGGGTTGATTCGCAACTACTCCAATTGTTTTACCATCCAATCTAGCGAAACCGATTACAATATTTTCTGCATAGGAGTTGAATAATTCCATGAAGATACCATCGTCTACAATTTCTTCAATCACCTTGACCATGTCATACGGTCGATTTGGGTTATCTGGTACGAGTGTGGTCAGGTCGGGATTCAGCCTAGTAGGTTCATCAGCAGTCAACTCAACTGGAGGGCTTGATTGATTATTGTCCGGGAGGAAACCGAGTATGTCAGCAGCTAATGCGCATGCCTCCTCTTCATCTTCTGCAATTAGGCAAGCAATACCCGAGCGACTTGCATGCAGTGTTGCTCCACCCAATCCTGCAGCATCGACTTCTCCGTTGATACACTCAGGTGTCTCGAGAGGTGATGACATGAACAGTTGTCCGTGGTCATTTCCTAAAATAGTGAAATCGGCTAGGCTTGCTCCAAGAGCAGAGACCCCGACTACAGGCCCGAGTACAAGTGAAACCATTGGAATTCTACCAGAACATTGCACCAACCTGTCGAGTAACTCACCAGTTCCTCCCAGCGATGCTACGCCATCTTGAGCACGCTGGCCACCACCATCCCAAATCCCTACGATTGGAACCTTGGAGCGCTCTGCCATCTCTACAACTTTGGAGATTTTCTTGGCATGCATTTCACCCATTGACCCGCCGTGAACAGAGAAATCTTGAGCGAAGCAGTAGATTCTTCTTCCATCTACAGTGCCATGGCCGCATACTACACCATCGCCTAGTGTTTCATGCATGAACATGCCATGGTCAGACGTTCTGTGGGTTAGAAATGTATCAATTTCAACGAATGAATCCTCATCTAAGAGATTACGAATTCGGTCTCTTGCAGTACCTCTGCCTGAGGCACGAATACTTTCTTGGCGCTTCAAACCGCCTCCCATTTGCACCTTCTCTCGTCGGTACTTCAAGTCCTCGAGAGCGTCACTCGAATCCCTTGACATAGCACTCCTACTCCTTTACGGTTCTTCATTAAAGCGGTTATGACCTGAGAGTTGGTTGATTCTCACCACAGAGATTTTCTTCCAATATGGAAAGGTCCTTTCCGTTGGATAATGCCCAGTGTACTTTGGCGAGTAGGGCCTCTGGAGAAGAAGTCCCACCGTGGCCTAATACGCCGATTTCCTGTTGGTTCCGTCCCTTTGAATAGACGTTCAAATCAACAGGGCCATTGATGCACTGGTTGGCTATGATAATCGGTATTGGTGAAGATTTGATTGTGTTGTACAACTCCTCATTTTCAGGTGCATCCCCATTTGGATTTTCGATAGGAAGGTGGCCGAGTCCAGTGCCGTGAATCAGGATAGCTGAATAACCAGAATTAATTGCAGCATCGATCAAGTCATTGTGCAAATGTGGGCCTGCTACAAACTGAGCAATTCTGATGTTTGTGTCATATTTTGTTGGGTTTGAAATTTCCCGGTTACTACTGAGGTTAGTTGGTGTGTGCGAGAGCCCATCTCTTGTGATTGTGATTTCACTAATCCTTTCACCGTTAACCATCTGGAAAGCATTCCTTCGAGTAGAATGCATCTTTCTTACAGCAATACCTGGGCTAACTGCGCAAACTCCGTCTCCGGAGCCTGCGTGCATTACAGTAACCGCTGCATCGCCTTCACCGGTTACTTCTGGACCATTGGCAGCCCAGTAAACAGCTGATAGCAGGTTTTCTGTAGCATCAGATGACGCTCTATCAGATGATCTCTGTGACCCTGTGAATACGATTCTGCCTGCTGGTTTTCCTCCATTCCCTGCAAAGGCAAAAGATAGTGCAGATGCACTAATGTGAAGAGTGTCTGTTCCATGCGTGATGACAACTCCTACCGAACCAGAATCGAATGCATTTTGGCATGCATCAATCATCTTGTTCCAATGAGTTGGTCTTATGTCATCAGACCACATGTTACCTAATTTGATAGCATCAATGTTTGCGATTTCCAAAATTTCGGGAACGCTAGCCAAGAGTTCTTCGGGCTCGAATCTTGCTATGACTGCACCCGTGGTGTAATCGACTTTAGATGCGATTGTTCCACCAGTGTGAATGATTGTTACTTTGGGTAACTCTTGATTCTGGTCTATTGAATGTTCAACTTTTCCGGGAGTTGTTGAATCTCCGATTTCTTCAATTGAATCTACACTGCTCAATGGATAACTTATGTTATACCCGTTTGCTAACTTAATCGTCAAATGGTCAGGTGCAGCACCTGGAAGTACAACTCCTTGATGCGACGTGCTGCCGCTTGGAGTTTGTGCGATAATTTTGACTCGCTTACCAAGTGTTGGCATCTCAACCATGATGTAGCGTGATTCTGAAGCCTCTTGAATGTTAGTGGCATATGCAATCCAAGATTGCCAAACCAATGGTTAC
>WTIV01000058.1:1230-3705 GCA_011525095.1 Methanobacteriota archaeon | reverse complement strand
GCACCCATGGCCCCAGGTAGGGCTGCTCCGTTCCCGGCCTGACCTGTTCCCCCGGTTATTCAGTTCCCGACTCCTTCCGGTTTCGGTTCATGACACCCGGGTCACGTGGGGGCGAGACATCTACGTCCGCCTGTGGGAACCCATAGGCCGGCTGAGCCGCCCCTTGGCTTTCGGACCGCCATTTGCGATTTGCGGAAGAGGGCACGCAAACTCCCCTCCTATCCCGCCTCTCCGTGAGGCTTGGGTATTTTGAACCCACCGTAGACTCATTCGTCAGTTGCTTCCTCATATTTTGAAGGACAACTTGTCTTAATTACCTCAGCTTCAAAGACCCATTCACCGTTCTTTTCAACCAAAATACCCTCAGCGTAAACTGTCCTATTATCTTCTAAACCGCCGGATGTCTGTGCATTACTGAAATCAATGATGAGTTCAGAATTTTCTCCATGAATTATGAAGAGATTGTTTACCGAGTCTATACTACCGTCGAGAACCTCACCACGAATTGCAATTTCTCTGCCTTCGACACTGTTTGGATCATCCATGACTTCGTCAACTGTCCTCGTCGCTTCTGGAGTACTGACTAGTACCGTGGCTGCCAAAGCAGCCATCAAAACCGCCCCAATGATTAGCAATTTTGAACGATGTGTTAGCATATCATTCACCCCTAGCAATTCCTACTGCTTGACGCAAATCTGTAATTCCTTTAGACTTGAGTTTTCTATCTAAACCGTTTACTATCTCTTTTACAACACTTGCACCATTGAAAACCATCGATGAATAAATTTGGATAAGACTAGCACCGTTGGTGATTTTTTCCCAAGCGTCGTCTGAATCAGAGATTCCACCAACTCCAATAATTGGCCATTTACCATCAGTATGGTCTGCGATTAGCCTAATCACCTCTGTTGAACGCTTATTGAGAGGTTTACCCGATAACCCGCCCTTTTCAGACATGATTTCTGATTCATCCGGCCTAGCGATGGTTGTATTTGTTGCTACAATGCCTGCACAACCCATTCCCCTTGCTGTATCGACAATGGATTTGATTTGAAGGTCTTCTAGATCTGGTGCAATTTTTACAAGTACTGGTTTGTCTCTAGAATATTTCATGACTTCAGAGATTATCCTAGCTAGGTCTTCGTCCTTCTGTAATTCACGAAGATTTGGAGTATTTGGCGATGAGACATTTATCACAAAACCATCGACATATGGGCCGCATAGTTCCACAGTTTTGGCGTAATCAAAATGGGCGTCTTCAAGACTTGTAATCTTAGATTTGCCCACGTTCAAGAACAAAGGAACATTTGGTTTCCTAGCCTTCGCAAGGTGGGCCGCCATCTTTTTACTACCAGGGTTATTGAATCCCATTCTGTTAACAAGAGCGCTATGTTTAGATGAGCGGAACATACGTGGTTTTGGATTCCCTGTTTGTTCATGTTCGGTAATTCCACCTACTTCGATGAAACCAAACCCAAGGGTTTCCCACCCTTGCATCGCTTCCGCCTTCTTATCCATACCAGCTGCCAAGCCCAATGGGTTTTCGAAAGCCATCCCGAACTCTTCGATGTGGACTTTTTTTGGGCGATACAATACCCTCAACAACATCCTCCCAAGGAATGTGAATGATGCAAATCTCAGTCCGAGTAGAGCTCTTTTGTGTGCTTTTTCGCTGTCCATTATGGAAAGCATAGGGCGCACAAGCAAAGAGTAACCTAGTCCCATTGTTTGAATGGTCATGAGCGCATCCTTCAAATCTTGCCCCATATTGGGAGATAATGTGGACATAACTGACGTTCGCTGGCCTTCCCTGCGTGAGGCTGCGCGTAGATTTTTGCGGGAAGATGGTTGTACTTTGTCCGTACCGCAAGAATACGAGGACAGGGCTTGGGATCTGGTACAGAAAATATCGGATAAAGTTCCCGCAAAACTTGACCTTCCTTATGTCGCCATAGGCGAGTTGTCAGTGGTAGGTTTGGCGCAGATTGGGGGCATGATGCCAGAAATTGACATATGTTGGGTTCCAGATTCAAATTTTACAGATTTTGAGGAGCAAGTTCTAGACTTGCTGGAAGCAGGATATCCTGGTTGTATCGGTTGTGGCGGTCCCGGTTCAGAAGGGGAGTGGAATGAAAGTCTCCGACGTGCGGAAATTGAAGCAGAAAACTAGGGTGATATTTTCTCAGGTACTATAGTACCTGTTCCAAAACCGACTAAACCGAGGCTTCAAGTATCGCCGGTTTTCCCCAGCAAATCCATGCCAGTCGTCGTCATCGCCGAGAAGCCGAGCGTCGCGACTGATATTGCAAAGGTTCTCGGAGTAAGTAAAAAGAAGGAAACTCATTGGGAATCTGATGAAGTCTGGATTACTTGGGCGGTTGGACATCTACTTGAACTGAAAACTCCTGAAGAATACGATGAATCGTTCAAGAATTGGAGAAAATCAATCGACAAACTTCCATTCATTCCTGAAAA
>WTIV01000058.1:0-1130 GCA_011525095.1 Methanobacteriota archaeon | reverse complement strand
CCATTGAGAGATGCTGCCGTTTCTCGAGCAGAAGCAGACTGGATAATCGGAATGAATGGTTCAAGAGTCGCTGCAACGTTTCTCAGAACAAGCAGAAATGACAAGAAATCGCTATCAATTGGACGTGTACAAACCGCTACTCTAGGTATGATTGTTGACCATGAGATTGCAATATTATCTCACAATCCAGCACCATTTTGGGAACTCGAAGCTAAATTTTCCTCTGGAGATGCTACTTGGTCTGCAAGGTGGGAAAGAACAGGACACAAAGATGACCCCGAAAATCCGGAAATAAAAGCTCACAGAATTACAGAGTTGAGCGAGAAGGAGATGCTGGAAGAAATTCTAGCAAGCGATGGCGAATTTACTGCAAGCCAAACCGATAGAGATTCGAAAGAAAAACCACCACTAAATTTCGACCTCACTAGCCTACAAAGAGAAGCAAACAATCTATGGTCTTGGTCTGCTAGAAGAACACTTTCGGTTGCACAAGAATTGTATGACACACACAAACTTACTACATATCCAAGAACAGATTCACGGTTCTTACCTGAAGATATGATGGAGGAAATTTCCAAGACGATTAGGCAACTCGGCGCTCAGGATAAACTCAACGAACATTCGCAAAGGCTAAGCGACAATGGATTGAAAAATGTCAAACGAAATTTTGATGATAAGAAAGTCTCAGATCACTATGCAATCATCCCGACAGGTAAACTTCCACCAAGTGGTCTCAGCAGTGATGCCGCTAAGTTGTACGAATTAATCGCTAGACAATTCCTAGCATCTTTCCACCCAGAATCCGTTTGGAAAGTGGAAAAGCGGACGACTACAAAACAGGGCCAAAATTTCATCAAGGAAGCCAGAAGTCTATCGATACCCGGTTGGCGTGCAGTCAGACCGAAAAAACAGGATTTGCCAGAGGGATGGGGCAAGTTACCAGCAAATCCTTGTCCAAGTCAATTGGTAGCTCACGAATTCAAAGAAGAAAAAACAAAGCCACCTGGCAGACTAAAAGAGGCAGGACTACTTCGACTAATGGAGCATGCTGGAAAGAAAATCGATGATGAGGAACTAGCAGCCGCAATGAAAGGAAAGGGGCTAGGAACTCCTGCAACAAGAGCAGAAAC
>WTIV01000136.1 GCA_011525095.1 Methanobacteriota archaeon | reverse complement strand
AAATATCTTCCAAAACAAATAGTATCCTACGTATTCTTGTTCGTAGTATCGGTTAGCCTATTCAGATACATATCTGATTTAGTATCTCAAATTTAGAACCGAGAGAATCAATACTAATCGCTTGGTGGAGCAAATATGAGCGACTTTCCATACTTCGTTACCATTGGCGAAGCATTGGAAATATGCAAAAAAACAGCCCTGCAAACCACGGTTGAAAGAGTAGATTTGGACAACTGCCACAACCGAATTCTTGCAGTTGACCTACCTTCTCTAGTCGACGACCCGCCCTTCGATAATTCTGCGATGGATGGATTCGCAATGCGCTATGAAGATACAGTCGACGCACCTTCTGAATTGGAGATAATCGGAACAATTCAAGCAGCTGGCCAAGAAGACAACTTAGTTGTTGGAAAGGGCCAGGCAGTCAGAATAATGACTGGAGCACCATTGCCAAAAGGAGCAGATTCAATTCTTCAAATCGAGTTGACTTCTGTATCTGGAGGTGTTGTTACACTATCCCAGCCATCGATGAAACACTTCATCAGAAAGAAAGGGGAGAATTTGACAAAAGGACAAGTTGCACTTTCCGCAGGCACATATCTAACCCCTTCTAGAGTGGGTCTTTGTGCGACTATGGGTCATTCATCAATCCCAGTTGTCAAGAAATTGAAAGTGGCGATAATTTCCACAGGTGATGAATTAAAACAACCCGGTACAGAATTAAACCGAGGAGAAATTTACGAATCCAATTCGTTTGGGTTATCCGGCTTGGTGAAGTGGCTTGGACATGAACCAGTCCGATTACACTCTGTAGGAGACACAATCGATGATTTGCGCGTAGTATTGAATGAAGCTTCGTCAAAATACGATTTGATTCTAACCAGTGGCGGAGTATCAATGGGTGATTGGGACCTTGTCCGCAAGATAATGGAAGAAGAAGGAGATGTGCATTTTTGGAGAGTAAAACTCAGACCTGGCTCACCACCATTGTTCGGATTGTGGAATAACACTCCAATTTTCGGACTTCCAGGAAACCCAGTAAGTTCCCACGTTGTATTCCGTATGTTAGTTGCACCATGGATAAGACACAATACACAATCGAACGGACCAATCGAAGATCGTGCGTACGCAACTCTTGCAACTAAAGTCAAGTCCACAGGCGATTGCCTAACTTTGAGAAGAGTCACGATTGTAAATGAGAATGGAAAATTGTCTGCACACCAAAAAATCCACCAAGGTTCTGGAAATTTAGCAAGCATGGCTATGAGCGAGGGGATGGTAGTTTTACAACCGGGCCAAGAATATTCGATAGGCGACACGGTTGAAGTAATGTTTCTGTGAGTGATAAAATGGAATTCAACCAAGACATCGAATTGATTGAAGCACTTGCAGCGATGTATCCCAATTCAAAGAGAAACACCCTACGGAAAATGCTTACTTCGGGCAGAGTAACCGTCGATGGCGAGGTTGTGCACAAAGCCAAATTCATCGTAGAGAAAGGGAAACAAGTTTCTGTCTCAGATAGAGAGACTGCAGCTATATCATCCCCTCCGCCAGCGCCTAAGAAGAAACACTCAAGAGTCAAAGTTTTGTTCGAGGATGAGCACATAATTGTGGTTAACAAGCAAGCAGGACTTCTATCCGTGTCAACCGATAAGATGGAGCCAGACACACTCCACTCAAGAGTAGTCGATTATCTAAAATCAGAAAATGAAAAATCTTGGGCATTCATTGTCCATAGACTAGATCGTGAAACTTCAGGGGTTATGATTTTTGCAAAACATAAGAGGCACAAAGAATACCTTCAGGAACAATTCGCAAATCGTGATGTACATAGAGTATACCATGCACTTGTAGAAGGAAAACCGGATAGGGAAAATGGAACGATTAGAGAGTGGTTGCTAGAAGACAAATTCCTCAAAGTGAAGGCCGTCAAGAAGAATCATCCAAAGGCAAAGGAGGCAATAACACACTACAGCATAGTGGATTTTGATGAATTTGCAAGCCTAGTTCAACTAACGATAGAGACTGGAAGAAGGCATCAAATCAGAGTTGGATTGGCCAATTTAGGATGCCCCGTTGTAGGCGACGAAGCACACGGAGCAGATGGCAACCCGATAGGAAGAATCGCCCTTCATGCAAGCTCCTTGGAATTTTTACATCCTGAAACAGACGACCCTGTAAGATTTGAGGCAACGATTCCATTTGGTCCCGAATGAAAAGCAAGCACTCAAGAACTCTCGACAAGCAGGTGTGCACTATGCCAAAGGCAGGACATGATGGATGGATAGAAGTTCGTGGAGCGCGAACTCACAACCTCCAAGACATCAGTGTAAAATTGCCAAGAGGCCAGTTCGTCGTTATTTCAGGAGTTTCTGGTTCAGGTAAATCATCACTAGCATTCGATACCCTATACGCTGAAGGCCAGAGAAGGTATGTAGAGAGCCTATCCTCTTACGCTAGACAATTTATTGGCCAGATGAAAAAGGCTGATTGCGATAGCATCGAAGGTTTATCTCCGGCCATTTCAATCGACCAAAAACAAGGCAGCCACAACCCACGTTCAACCGTTGCAACAGTCACAGAGATCATGGATTATTTACGCTTAATGTGGGCAAGAATCGGTAAACCTCATTGTCCCACATGTGGCGTTGAAGTTGCTAGGAGAACCGTTCAAGAAATCGTTGATGATATTATTTGGAATACGGAAGGACACGCTATTGCCGTATGGAGTCCAGCTATACGAAACCGAAAAGGGACCCACGCAGATTTATTCCGCCATCTTGTGGAACAAGGATGGACAGAAGGTAGGATAAACGGTAGAGAAGCTTCGTTTGAGGATGAACACAATCTGGACAAAAATCTCCGTCACGATATCGATGTTAGAGTGGATAGGATGCGTTGTTCTAAAGACAGACGCCAAAGGCTGACTGAAGCCGTTGAGGCAGCATTGCGAATAGGTGGCGGAACCGTTGCAATTGAAAGCATCAAACTACCAGAAGACAATTTCGAATTCAGTGAGGGCTCAAAATCAACAAAGACAAAACTTGGCGACACAATAGTTTGGTCTGAAGAATTTGCATGTCCAGAACACGGGGCCTTTATGCCAGAAATGAGCCCTAGGGTATTCTCATTCAACTCACCTCTCGGGGCATGTCCATCTTGCCAGGGGCTGGGTGTGCAACGAAGATTTAGCGAGGAACTACTAGTCGATAGGAAGGCAACAATATCCGAAGGATGCATTATTCCATGGCGCCAATCGATGTCACCACATTGGTATCGCAAACTAATGGAGCAGACTGCTTACCACTACGGCATTCCAACAAATATTCCATATTCCCAACTCGATGATGATGCACAAGACATCATGATGAATGGTTCAGGTTCTACCATTATCCACTTTGAATTTACTTCTGAGACCGGCTCTCAATACAAGTACAGCAAGCCGTGGGAAGGAGTCTATGGTAGGTTACAGAAGACGTACACAGAGACGACTTCCGACAGGACCCGAAGTAGATTGATAGCATGCATGAATGACGAACCGTGCTCAGAATGCAATGGTGAGAAACTCAATCCAGCGGCAAGTAGAGTTACTGTTGGTGGAAAAAGGCTGCCAGAAATCGGTGCCGCAAGTGTCCATGATGCACTAGAAATAATCCGATCAATGCGTGGAGAAGGAGATAGCGCAGAAGAATTGGATGAAAGAAGTGC
>WTIV01000227.1:8740-15195 GCA_011525095.1 Methanobacteriota archaeon | reverse complement strand
AAGTTCTGGCCTTGCATCATTAATCGGTGACGCAATATTCAGGCATCCCACTGAAAAATTACACCGAATCGCTGCAATGGTTGCCATAGAAAGGGGTGAAGATGAGATCGCATCTGAACACCTATCGCACTGTTATGCTCCAGACTTGGAATACTCCAACTCATTGCTAAAAGGTGATTCAGAAATCGAATTGCCTAAGGATGCAGGCGCCCGGCTGCTCCTGTCTGAAGCCGCCCGCAGGATTGACGATAAATTACCAGGGCAACAGATCGAGGGTAATGTTCTGCAACTAATCGAAGAAATCGACATCTCGTCTATGTCTGAAGAGATGAGAAAGGTAGTATTGGTTGCGATTGCTCACGTAAAGCACGCTTGGCACATATCGAGAGAAAATTGGAGTGAGGCTTCCAATATGCGTGAAAGTTTGACATCAATTTCCCACGCTAAAGACCCTCAATTGGTCGCAATGAATCTAAGAGCGGAAATTGCACAAACCTCTGGTAATTCACCATCCTTTGATAAGTTGATTGAACAAGCATTTTCCCACAATGGATTACGTGCAAAAATGCTCCAGATTTCTCTGCTTGAGAGGTGCGATGGAGAGCGAGCCAAATCTATCCTAAAGCGGATAGAGATACCGAGCGCTGAATCTCAAACTAACATGACATCAGCACGAAGAGTTTCAGCAATGATTTGGTATTACAGAGCCATTTTCAAAACACATAATCCTCTGTCAGCAATGGCTGAAGCGATTTCTCTTTGGAAACGCTCTCTTTGCCCAGCAGCGGCAAAAGAGGCAACTCAACTGATGCACAAGATGCTGTAATCACAGTTCAGCACCAAGTAGCGTCTTCGTATCCGTAATTCCTGAAATTGGCCTAATTTCTTCAACGATAACTCTAGTCAAAGTGTATTCCTCATCTGATTCTACTTTGGCTATTAGGTCATACTCTCCAAAAAGCATCCACCGGCTCGTGACTTCATTGATTTCATCTAGCCGTGCTCTTACATCGTGTTCTCTTCCCGGTTCTGTAGTAATTAGAACGAATCCTGTTGCCATTTCCTCACCTCAGTAATCCACTGCAATCATTGTTTGAGTTTCTCTAACTCCGTCTATTTGTCTGAAGTCCTGAACTAGCATTTTTGATAAATCCCTTGAGTTGTCTGAAGACACTCTAACAAGGAGGTCAAACTCACCATACAATACGTGTACCTCAGCAACTGCATCATTGTTCGAAAGGGATAGGTATACGTCCCTTTCTCTAGTTGGCTGAGTCTTGAACAATACGAAAGCTTCAGGCATCGTGCCGGGGCACCTAAAGCCCCTTATTCACTGTGCCGCTTTCTTTTTTGTTGAATCGCAGAGGGGAACAATATAATGGTATGAATGCCGGGTTAGAAATATGATGAGGAGTAAAGTTGCAACATCTCTACTCCTTTTGACAATTTTTCTCTTGTCAATACAATCTCCTCTACTGCTAGAAAATTCCCAATCGAGTGAGACTTCGGGCAGGGCACAAACTATCTGGAGTGGCGAGGTTACTTTGAACAATCACTACACAATACCTGTTACTGATGAGTTAGTAATTGAGGAATGCACAAATGTCACAATGTCCAACGATGTTAGAATTTACGTCGAAGGCAGAATTACCGTTGAAGGCACAGCAAATTGCCCAGTATACTTCGATTATGCTGGCGGTGGAGACCACATGGGTATCCAATTCAATTCCTCCTCAAACGGTAGAGGTAGCAGGATAGATAATGCTTCTATAATCCATTCCACATATGGAATTACGGTCTATGGTTCAAATCCATATCTAGCTAATGTAACGGTCTTTGACCCTGACGACGTTGGCGTGGATTTGTTTAGTTCAGCGACTCCTACAATCAGAAATTTAGTGATTGACGAAGCAGGTCAAGACTGGTCATTCCCGGTTTATTGGAGATATGGAATTGGTCTTTCAATCGGCGCTGGCTCTGCTCCAAATATCGATGGTTTAACAGTTAATGATGCAGTTACTAGAGGTCTGAACATTTGGGGTAATTCTGGTGGCTTAATCAGAAACCTTTCACTAACCAACATTACAGGTGCTACGCTCGCACAATCCGCAGGAATCTGGGTAGAGGATAGCGTCCCTCTAATCGAAGGTGCAATTGTAAATCGCGCAGACCATGGTGCAATTATTCGTCACATCGATGATAGCCAAATCACAAGGGCTGTCATGCGTAACTTGGAGATTCACAATTCTATGTACAAAGGATT
Source organism: Methanobacteriota archaeon (assembly GCA_011525095.1). Lineage (GTDB taxonomy): Archaea > Thermoplasmatota > Poseidoniia > Poseidoniales > Poseidoniaceae > MGIIa-K1. The sequence continues at coordinate 12,932 of WTIV01000227.1, read as the reverse complement.
AGTTCTTGATAAAGAAGACAAGACGAATTACACAAATTACCAGAGCGCAGTGATTGAAGGATTAGAGATCAGTGGCACAGGTGGTCCAGATGCAAAAACGCCTGGTCTCGCAACAGTTACACTCGAAATCAATGCTACAGGTGCTTGGATAGAAGAGGCAAATTTGGAAGATAATGATGCGGTCGGAGTCCAACTATACTTTGCAGATTCCACGACAGTTTTCACGAACCTTTCAATCAACAATACCGGTGGCTCTGGGACGGGTGCAGGCGGTGCTGGAATTTCTGTCCGCTCCTCATACTTCGCACCTAAATTCGATGGATTAGAGGTTTCAAATTCCACTTCAGCAGGAGTATTTGCAATCAGTGGGGGAGCTATTCGAGGCAACGATTGGCATCTACATAATAACGGGCAGGAAGGATTCTACCTCGAGAGCGCAGCTACAATTGTCGATGGCCTTTACTTAGAGGACAATGCGAATTCAGGAGTACACATTGATGATGCAAGATACGTTTTCCTTACCGATTTGGTTAGTACTGGTAACGGAGATGCTGGTCTAGAGTTCAATCGAGCAAATGACATAGAATCTGGCTCCGGAGATGTGAGTTGTACAAACTGTACGTCAATCGGGAATAATAGAGGCGTTGTAGCAACTGACTCTGTCGATTTATACTTCAATAATTTACAAGTTCATGACCCGATAACAGGTCCGGCGATTTCCATCGATAACAGCGGATTGAATATTGGTATTCAAGGAGGCATGTTCCACATTACTAATGTTAAGACATGGCTGAATTACTCTGGACCAGCAATCGAGATTTTTGGCGCTGAGGGTGAAATCGACGGCTTGGATATGTATGGTAGTCACACTGGATTAACGTGGGATGCTGATCACAATGTGGAGAGAAATAGTATTCTTTCAAACGCTAATCTTAGTGGAACTGGTTGCTTGAATTTGTCAAATCACGACCAATTAATCGGTCACAGTAATACGATTACATCTGATTGTACAGGAGATTTAACTTTTACAAACGTCGAGTTAAATTGGTCCAAATTTTCAGATCTAGGTGCTCATATTCTCAACGTCGATACAGATTCTCACATTCACCTACACCAACCGTCAAACATCGATTATGCAAATGCCAGCATCTCTGGTAACGGTTGGATTGAAGAGTCTTGGAATGTCGAGGTTTGGGTAATCAACAACAATTCGAACGGCGTGCCTTCTGCGGCTGTAACGCTTGAATTCGACCAACTTGAAACTACGATTGGCAATTCCACCAATGACTTAGGTACTGTATTATTCCCTGACCTTCGGGGAAAGAAGTACAACAGCGTTGGTGAGACCCCATACACTACAGTCACCATCAGTTGTGCCTATGATAGCGTTGGAAATTCAACCAACGTTTCTCTCTCCCAAGATAGGACTGTCTGGTGTCACTTACCGCTGGAGAATCAGGCACCATTCATCAAATGGGACAGCCCTGCAGACCAAACCACCTTCCCTTCACAGAGTGAAGTGTTGTTCAATGCATCCAGGTCATGGGATTTGGATGACGATTTGATGACATTTACATGGACATCATCCATTGATGGACAATTACTCCAAGGTCTTGATTCTGAATTCACAGCAAATGGAATCGCTGCTCCACTGGTTGGGTTGAGCGACGGGATTCATGACATCACTCTTCAGATATGTGATGATAAAGGAAATTGTGTAGATGAAATTCGAACGATTGAGTTATCCAATCAACCTCCAATCATCGTCGTATCAACCGACCCCCAACTGACGCCTTGGGGTGAACTGGTTACACCTATTACCAAACCTGTTGAATTCTCACTAAACGGAACATATGACCCTGAAGGAGACGTAATGACCTGTACATGGAACTGGCTTGGAAAGAGTCAACAGGTTGCGGAATGTGAAAACGGAACAGGAAGCCTAAACTTTGCAGATGAGATAGTAACAACGTTTGACTTGACGCTGACTGTTTCAGATTCAGTCAACCAACCAAGCGAATGGGTAATTCCAGTAGAGTTGTACAATGAGATGCCAAATGCATCATTTGATATTACACGCCTGGGTAACCTTTCTGAAGATATTGTGACTCTTACAAGCACAACAATCGACCCAGAGGGTGACGACATAACCTATCTCTGGGAAAGCAATCTAGACGGGGTTCTGTCCAACCAAAGTTCGTGGCAAGGCTACCTCTCAAGAGGTAGTCACGTAATTTCTCTAAGCGTTAACGATGGCAGGATGGAGCACGTAAACTCAACCAGTATCGCCTCTGAGGTATTGGTCGTAAAGAACAGCCCTCCAAAAGCGGTAATTCACTCGCCATCACCGACTGACGCTCACGATTCAAGTCATTTATTCGAGTTTAATGCATCAGGCTCAGGAGATTATGACAGTGCATGTGAAACATTCCCTGCAGACATCGATTGGCATTGCTCCGATTTCGAACCAGCATCGGGCTCAGAATATCTCATTTACAAATGGGAATCAAACCTTGACGGAGTTTTGCAAGAAGATGGCTCTGATTGGTTGATTTTTGAGGCTCACCTTTCCAGCGGTTTGCACACAATCACCCTTACTCTCGATGATGGAATCAATACTCCAGTTTCTGAATCTATTGAAATCGAAGTCGCAGCTTCAGCGCCAGTGTTAGTATTGAGTAGCCCAACCTTAGAGCAAGGATATTACTCAAGTGAATTAATTGAATTCGATCTGAGAGATAGCGTGGACTATGATGGTGATTTGTTCACTTTCAATCTGTCAAGTGACATTTCAGGAGATCTACTCACTGATTCTAACCCTCGCGAATTGCACCAACTTCAACTCGAAGCTGGTGAGCATGAATTGACGTTCACGTTGGTTGATGATACTGGATTATCAAGGGATGAAGTGGTTAACCTGCTGGTTGTTGAATCAGATCCAGAGGTTATAATTTACGAACCGCTTAACAATCAATTCTACCAACCAGGAGAGTTGATTGTCTTCGATTCAAATGGAACTAATGATGCAGATAATGACATCACTAGAAGGGAGTGGCGCCTACATTCAAATAGTGATTTTTCTCATACCGTTATGTCAAATTCTGCATTCTTCACAACAAATTTAGCACCCGGTGTCCACCATGTCTCTTTGTTCGTTGAGGACCGAAGAGGGGGAAGCGATCAGGTACATCTTAACATTACAGTTGCATCGAGTAATCCGGATCTATCAAACCTCTCAGTTACTCCAAAGTTTATTCCCGTAGATGAACTAACCAAAGTGAAGGTTAGTGTAACTCTCGATGACCCTGATGGCACGACCAATCACGTCAATGCTACGATTACCAAAAACCTGCAAACGTGGGAATTGAATCTCACAGATGATAACAACGATGGTATTTGGGTTGGAGAAATTGAATTGATTGCTACCGAGGGAGGAAAGGCACAGGTCAAGGTGACTGCATTTGATGGAGAGATGATTGATTTCATGTCTGTTGATGTAGACTTTGTCGAGAAGGAATCAGATAACTCCTCATTGTTTGTTATTGCAGGAGGTGTCGCCTCATTCCTGCTGATAGCATCCCTGCTGGTTTGGTTGATTATCCAAAGAAGAAAGCGCCTTGCTGATATTGATTTAATTGACTCCTGGGGAGTATTTGGTGGAGAACAGAAAGAATACCTTGGCGATGACCTAGAAAATTAAACGCTTTTTTGACGGCATTACATTCATATGTTACCGTATTCTGATTTGAATCATGAGGAAGAGTTTCTCAAGAATTAACGCCGTCCTGCTAGCCCTCCTTTTGTGTGCATCTCTGCTACCACAAAATGTTGCTGCGGATGAAACAACCACCGAACACTTTGCCTTCGGAATGGAATATGATTGGAGTGATATGGACACTGATTTTGAGACAATGACTGGACTGCCATTGGACGAAATTTTGGGAGACATTATGCAATCAGCAGATGATGCAGGCATGGACTTGCTAATCCTGGAAGAATTGACAGGCACATCTTCAATGATCATTGACCAGTATGAAGATGGTACAACTATGCTTGACTACGACGGTAGTACTGTTGAAGTAACCAAGCACGTCACTGAGTTGACAGTAAGACACGGACAACTCGCAGACTTAGCGCTCATCACCGAATGGTCAGATGCAAGAGCTGGCTGGGATTTGACAATTTCAGCAAG
>WTIV01000227.1:0-8640 GCA_011525095.1 Methanobacteriota archaeon | reverse complement strand
GGCAGTTTCTCCAATGAGGAATATCTCTGTGAAATGGGGATCGAGTTGTTTGAAGACACTCAAATGATTACAACAGATGGTGAGCAAATCGAAGTCATGCAGGCTTACACTTCTCCTCTACCTTGGGGAATGACCTGTCACATTGCTAACCTATTCATGCACGCATTCGAGGGTACTGAAGACGCACCAACTCTAGCAGACATGATAGAAGACAGCACAGAGGAAATCGTCGAAAGCCTAGATGGCGGTCAGAGCGATGCTTACGCAGAAGGAGATTACATGTCACTGGATATGTATGTATACAATCAAGATGAAATTGACGTTTATGTGAGCGCATGGAATTTAGATGAGGGTAGTTATGAGATTGACATACTTCTAGAAAATGCCGATGGTAACACCGAAGACTTTGACTCTCTAGATTTCTATGATTCTTACTATTGGGGTAATTCATACATGTCTTCAGATTCTTGGGGCGAACATTGTGTTTCTGCAGAATTAGAGGACGCAGTTAACGGAACTGTCATTGAAACTCTTGAAGTATGTGCTGACGTTCCACAAGAGATTGAGCCAAGTCAATTACTTGAGGACATCGTTGAAGGATTCTCTGAGTCTACTCTAGATAACGTATTGGAAAATTTCGGTGAAAACCTGGAATACCGCATGGAAGATTATGAAGCAGACTTCCCGTATGATGATGGTGATATGTTTGTTCTTTGGGACACAAACAGCAACATGGTAGTTGGGTTCCAGATGATTGTAACATCCGATGATAGCAACATGTGGTACACTTTGATCGGACCAGAATCCGATTCATACGGTACAGCACCTGCTCCACTTTCTGTAACCTACTTCTCAGGTTCACAAGCAATTGTGCAGGAAGCTGAAATCGTTGAAGACACAACTCTGTCAGACTTGGTTGATTTAACCCAGCACAACGATGACATCATCGAGGATGCACTAGAGGAAGCTCTTGCTGAGTACGGCGATGGCGAGGGTGGTTCTGGTGAGGAGTCAGAGGAAGAGACCGAAGGCGGCCTTCTTCCATTCGTCTCTCCAGTCCTAACAATCGCATTGATTGCTATAGCGGGACTAGTCGCTAGCCTTCAAGGCCGCAAGGACTAGGCAAGATTTGATACCAAGAGGGACCCCCTCCCTCGTTTATGAGGGAGGGGAAACCCTATGCTAAACTGCTCTTACATGCAGTTCAGTTAGTGGTCTTGTTTTCTCTAATACAAGCTGTAAACTCTCACATTTGGTATACTGGTGTTGTTGACGTCGAATACACAGACGGCTTGCCGGCAAACTCCGGTATGGAAGTGGAATTAGAAGTAGACCAAGATTCTGCGGATGTAAGCATTCACATAGATGGAGTAATAACTTTCATGCAGTGGCAAAATACTCGTAATGATACTACAATCCCTGCTGATAGTTCAGATGAAGAATCAGAGTTCGACTCATCCGAGTTGAAGCCATTATCCGAGTTACAGGAGGAGATTCCAATTATGACAAAGATTGCTTTCTCACTAGGGATATTATTGACAGGGTTGGCAATATTCCAAATCAAGTATAGTTGGATTATCGGTATAATCCTTAGCGGTTTTGTATTTTGGATATGCATTAATTTGGTTGTTTTCGCACCACTGGGGTATGTCGGTGGAATGGATTTTGGAACAGGTTCATTCGAGGATGATAATAGAGAGTCAACAGTTCACAGTACGACGGATACCTCACCAGTATTCGACCTATTCAAGGGCGAATTGGAATTAGAGTTCACCACAGAATCCTACGACTTAGGCTTAGTAGATGAAAGCGAGTTAGATTCTGTTGTAGATGAAGCACCAGGAAAGGATCATTATTCATTCTTGGCTTTGGATGGTGTTGCGGGGATTCATTACAGCCCATTCGTTGTAGAGTTGGTTTGGGCTTGGCTGGTACTATTTTTCTTAGCACCATCCATAGTTAACGTCGTATCCAGAACAGGGATTGACAAACCACAATTACTGTGATTACTTTTGTTCAGGAATATCTCCGTTTAGAGAATCAGGGTTGTCATCGAGTGGACCCCATTCAGTTCTTGTCCTGTTTAGTCCGAACCTCTTGGCCCAGATGAATTTCAGATTTTTCCATCCGTCTCCCCATGTGTGAATTTCTGCTTCACCAACTCTTGGCCTATATGGTACTGAAACTTCGATTGCCTTTTTCTTACCAAGTACGCGACGTGCTAGGATTTTCATTTCTTCAGAGAGCGGCATTCCATCATTTGTGGGGCGCATCTTCTCATTGTCGAAAATCGACTTTCTGAATACCCACATTCCGGATTGGGAGTCTTTTATTCCATATCCGAATGCAAGCCTTGCGTTGAATGATAACATCCAGTTGCCAAATCCGTGCAAGCCAGACATCGAGCCTTCCTCAGCCAGTGTGAGTCGATCACAAGTGATGAAATCTAAATCCTCATCGATCAATTTCTTGACTAATTCAGGAACCACTTCAGCAGGATAAGTACAGTCTGCATCCATTGTTACGATGATATCTCCCTTCGCAACGACGAAACCAGTTCTGTAGGCTCTACCATAGCCTTTTCTCGGCTCCAAATGAACTCGAATTCCCTTTTCAAGGGCAATTTCTCGAGTTTTGTCTGTAGAGCTACCGTCTACGATCATGATCTCGAGTTCATCACACCAATCCCTTGGGATGGAGTCCACCGTAGGTCCAAGGGCTTCTTCCTCGTTCCTAGTGGGAAGGATGATGGTGACAGAGACTGGTAACTTGTCGGCCATACATCGTGGACTGAAGGATTTGATTTGAAGGCACCTATCCGTTGGATTATTTAGCACAAGACGAAGTCGGGTGATTGTTCGACATGCACATAGCCATAGTGTCCGGCGAATACCCACCACGCTGGGGCGGTATTGGTTCTGTGGTTTTTCACCTTGCAGGACACTTTGTTGAGTTAGGACATGAAGTGACAATTATCACTAGGTCCCATCAAGATGCTGCTCCATCTCAAGAGGGAGTAACAGTAATTCCAGTTCGATGGGCTAAGTTACCAATGGCATTCACTCGTTCCTACGGTAAGAGTGCTCTAAAAGCGTTAAAGAAATTACATTCAAACAAACCGATTGATGTAATTAATGCCCATCTTCCTTTAGTCTCTTGGAAGCGCAAAGAGTTCTCTTGGCTTGAACAGAATATCGCTCCAGTAGTATCTTGCTTACACGGCTCCTGGTTAGGCGAAAAAGAAGGCGTAAAAAGAGCAGCAGCAGCGAAAGAATCTGCAACATGGAAAAATCCGAATGACCTTGCAATACTTACAACTGCAGGCTGGTACTCAAAGTACGAAAGGGCTGGTGTACTGGAATCTAGTATCTGTGTTGCAAACTCCCAATCTACACTAAAGGAATTCAAGGAGTGGTATAGGCCAAGCGATGATTTTGATTATGAAGTAATTCTCTGGGGCTGTGACCACAAGGTATTCCGCCCACCAAATATTGATGATGAGGCAGAACAGTTGGAGCATGAAAGAATCAGAAAACAATACGGTTGTGATGATGAGGCTTCGCTGAATTATTCTCCTGAAACCAAAACTCCAATGTTGCTTGCAGTAGGTCGTTTAGTTGCAAGGAAGGGTTACATGACTTTGCTGAGAGCTATGCCAAAAATCTTGGAAAATAATCCAGATGCAAAATTAGTGATTGTTGGAAGAGGTCACATGAAATCCAGTCTTGAAAAGACCGCAAAGAAACTGGGAATTGAAGATTCAATGTACATACAATCAAGTCTATCTTTCGATGAACTTGCTCAACACTTCCGTTCTGCTGATTTGGTAGTTTATCCTTCATATTACGAGGGCCAGGGCCTAATCCCTCTAGAGTCACTCGCTAGTGGTACACCGGTGGCAACAGTGGACCAAGAACCACTTACAGAAATGGTGGACGAATCTGTTGGTGGTTTGTTCAGAAGAGGTGACCCAGAAGATTTGGCGCGCTGTGTTAACGATATGCTTTCAAGTTCTGAGACTTCTACCAAAGCAGAATTAGGTAGACAGAGAGTCTTATCCAAGTATACTTACGAGCATAATGCGAGTGATTATGTGGATGTTTTCAACAGAGCGATTGAAAAGAATAAATCAAAATAAATCACATATTTTCTAGCTTAGCTAGAACACTAATCTTGCGTTGTTTTGAAAACTAACAGCCTTCATGCGCACACATGCGCGCGGAGCAGTGGGTGGTGTGCTTCCTCGCAGTGTCGCTCTTGACTTTTCTACCAGCGGTAAGCGCTGATGATGATACATCTACAGCGAATGTACTCACAAACGGGGTATCAACCAACGGATATGTTTGCTATGATGATGGATGTTCTCCTAACGATGAAGTTGACTGGTGGAAGATTTACGCATACAAAGGAGACATCGTTCAAGTTGGATTCTCCGGTTCGATGAATAACGGAGCATGGTGGTGTCCTGGAGACGGTTGGGAAGCCGATTTTTCGATACACGATTCTAATGGTGCACAAGTTGCCAGCCAAGCGATGAGCGATGCAGGATCTTCCACAACATTATCCACTACAATGCCTGCCCCAGGTTGGGTTTATGTCAAAATCAAAGGTAAGGATAGTTGGTGTAATGATGGCCTAGATTACACACTTACCCCTTCACTAAATCAAGACAACAGAGACACCGATGAGGACGGATTCATAGACAACGAGGACGATTGTGACCTTACCCCTGGCACATCCACAAACGACAGACTCGGGTGCATAGATACCGATTCCGATGGCTGGTCTGACCCGGATGAAGGTTGGACAACAAACAATGGAGCAGACGCCTTCCCAACCCAACCATCTCAGTGGATTGACTCTGACAATGATGGCTTTGGAGATAATCTCAACGGGTTCGAACCCGACCACTGCCCTTACCGCAGAGGGTATTCCGAACTTGACCGCTTTGGTTGTCTTGATTCGGATGGAGATGGATGGTCTGATGCTGATCCCGGAGGCCTTGATGGAGTAGAACCATGGTTTGCTCATCCAAATGGCTCAGCTGATGCTTTCCCGTTTATCGCAAGCCAGTGGAATGACACTGACGGCGATGGCTTTGGAGATAATTGGGCAGATGGTTCATGGAACGATACACGGATGAATTGGTCAATTGGTGTCTGGTATTCTAACGCCACAGAGCCTGATGCATGCCCATTCATTACAGGTTACTCAGTCGAAGATAGATTTGGTTGCCCCGACGCAGATAGTGATGGATGGTCCAACCCAGATTCAAATTGGACTGCAAAAGAAGGAGCAGACGCATTCCCTGATAACCCAACCCAGTGGTCAGATATGGACGGTGATGGTTGGGGTGATAACCAAAGCGAAGGAGCTCTACAGGTAGATGATTTCCCGGATAATCCAACCCAGTGGCTTGACACAGACGGTGACGGTTGGGGGGACAATAATTCCTACGGGGCTACTCAAGTCGATGACTTCCCATTGGTCCCTAGCCAGTACAGAGATACTGATGGTGACGGCTATGGAGACAACCTAGAGGGATATGAGGGAGACGTTTGTCCTCACAGCACAGTCGAAGAAGTCGAAAGCGGCTGGATTAGTTGGTCGGATAGGTTCGGTTGTTTGGATTCTGATATGGATGGATTTTCCAACCCTGACGATTGGTGGATTTCTCACCCTGATGGGTTTGCAGATGCCTTCCCTGAAGATGAAACCCAGTGGTATGATACAGACGATGACGGCTATGGTGACAACCTCGAATATTTCGATGGTGAAACCTGGAGGCCTGCCTGGAGAGGAGATGGCTGTGTTGCTACAGAAGGCAACTCTGCCATGGATAGGTGGGGTTGTCCTGATTCTGACGGGGATGGTTGGTCAGACCCTACTACTCACTGGTTAGCAAGTCCGGGTGGATTAGCAGACGCTTGGCCGGCTGATGAGACTCAATGGCATGACAGAGATGGTGATGGTAGAGGAGATAATCCAAAGGGAACTACTGCGGATGTTTGTCCAGATGTACCAGGTACTTCCAAGGGACCAACCGAGGGTGGTGACCGATGGGGCTGTCATGACACCGATGGAGATGGTTGGTCTGACCAGGGAGATAGATTCCCGCATGAGCCTACGCAGTGGCGTGATTTGGATGGTGACGGATTTGGAGATAATTCCGACGGCCATGAAGGAGATGCCTGCCCCAATGAAAGAGGTCAATCATTCTTCGACCGATTAGGTTGCAGAGATTCGGACGGTGACGGATGGTCTGACCCATCACAAAACTGGCTTGCCTCACCGTGGGGACAAGCAGACGCATTCCCAACTGACAGGCTTCAATGGCAAGACAGCGATGAAGACGGGTTTGGCGACGTTCCAATGGGTGCTAAGAGAGACGATTGCCCAGAAGTAGCCGGTACATCAACTCGAGATGTACAGGGCTGTATCGATTCAGATGGGGACGGCTGGTCAGACGAATACGGAAGTTGGAATGCTGCCTTCTCAATAATGGGAGAAGAGCCTGCTTCTAGTTGGTTAACATACATGATACTTGGAACTGTGATGCTGATTTCCTCAGCTCTTGCAATGATTGTAAGATACTCTCGTTCTGTTTCTTCATTGGAGAAGGGCATCGCTGAAGAGGCTTCAGGAGGTGATTCAAATGCGTGAGTGGTTTTTGATCGCCCTCATGGTCTCACTATCATTCGCAGGCAACGTTTCTGCTGAAGAGGAATCAGACCCATTTGATGAGGCTGGATTAAGTTTGGTTGCTTTGAGAAATGATAGCCTAGATAGCAATCAGGACGGCATGATGGATGCAATTCGCGTGGTTGTCGTAATCAATTCGACCAACCAGTGGGTTGATTTGACTTTGACATTGATTGGGGATCACTCTGGATTTACTGTTTACGAAGAAGCACTAATGGCATTTGAAAACCAAGAAAATGCTTCTCTAACATACGATTCATGGGCAGCCGGCGAACACCATCTTGGGTTGGAAATTAGCGATTCTGACGGACGACTGCTCAAATATGTGGACTTGGGAATTTTCGATCTGAGTCCCGCTTTGGCAACGCCTTCAATCGACCTAATCCTATCAGGCTCGGAGATAATGCAAACTGGTGATGATTGTGAAATAACTAGGGATTTCATTGATGAAACAGGCCCTAGGTGGAATTTCGAAGGTACTCGTTCGATTATCGGTACACCATTTACTGTCCTTGACACCGACCAAGTTTTGGATTGTAGCAATTGGCCTGCAGGTAACTACATCATTACAGAAACTTATCAAAACGGCCTAGGTCAAACAACTAGCGACACCCTTGAACTTGTTATTGTCAACAAGCCTCCGCCAACATTCTCTATCGAGATCAATGGTAATGATGCGCAAATTGGAACACCTTGTACCATTACACACGTTGCAACAACTGGTGAAGACCATACAGAATACCTCAAGGAGTGGAGAATTACTCCTTCGATTGGAATGTCAGCAAATACTAGCATTCTAGACTGCTCAAAATGGGAGTCTGGAGTCTACAAGATACTTCTGACCGTGACCAATGATGAAGAGATTAGCACAACAAATGGTGCAATGCTAATCCGAATGCCTTCGACTGATTCATCAGTCCAAGACGAGGATGCTCCTGCTCAGTCCAAGGGCTCGGAGACCGAGACATCAAGTGTAGGAATTTGGGGGATTGTGGTTCTATCCCTAGTCCTAGGTATTGCGGTATTTGTCCTGATGATGAGAAGCCCGCAGGACGATGAACTGTTTGGTGGGCTACTCGATGAAATGGGTGAACCTGACGCAGAAGGTCTTCCGACTCATACCGATGAGAATGGCATGCTTTGGAGAAAGCATGAGAATGGAGAACTCGACTGGTGGGACCGAGCCTCAATGATGTGGAAGAGGTGGTGATTTGCTACAAACCATCGCTTTCTGGGTAATGATTCTCAGCGGCACCGGCTTACTTGCAATGTTTGTAAACGCGATGTGGAAGCGATATGTTCGCCTCAAGGCACTAGAGCCGAGGCTCGATTTGGAATGGGTAGACGATTGTGCAGAGCATGCTTCTGCCTCTTTCAAAGGAAGTAAGGTGACTCTGAAAAACGTGAGAGATTTTTCTTGGAAAAATAAGCGAGAGCACGACTCAAAGTGGATCAACACAAAAGTTGACATCGATGAAATAGCGGATGTATGGTTCGTTATCGACCACTTTCACAAAATCAAAGGTTTAGCTCACACAATGCTCACTTTCGAATTCAAAGACGGTCAATTCATTACGTTCTCTTTCGAGACTAGAAGGGAAGTTGGTGAAAGATATCATCCTTGGAAGGGATTATGGAGAGCATACGAATTGTATCTCCTTGTTGCTACAGAAAAAGATGCTCTACACCTGAGAACAAATGCTCGCAACCACAAGGTGCACCTATTCAGAGTTCAAACACCTCCTGGCAAAGACAAGGCACTGTTTAACGCCCTTTGCGATAGGCTCAATTCACTATCAGAAAACCCGGAGTGGTACCACACATTTGGAAAAACATGCACTACAGCAATTGTTGACCAAGTCAACCTAATCACACCGGGCAGGATTCCACGTATGTGGAGAACTTTGCTGCCCGGTCACTCTGCAAGAGCAGCATGGA
>WTIV01000008.1 GCA_011525095.1 Methanobacteriota archaeon | reverse complement strand
TTTCACAGTAAGGGTCATCAACGGGCTTCGCCTAGACCTCAACATGACAGACGTCATAATGCAAACAAGTGCAGGAGATATCCGAATTAGGCTATTTACCGCAGAAGCCCCAGATACAACCGCTAACTTCCTTCGTTTAGTAGACGATGGCCACTACAACGGATTACACTTCCACAGAGTCATTGAGCAATTTATGATTCAAGGTGGATGTCCACATTCAAGAGACCCAATGAGCCGAATGGCAGGAACAGGTGGTCCTGGATGGAAGATTCCTTGCGAGGCAAGCGCCCTATCAATGAAGCATGACCGCCCTGGAATTCTATCTATGGCAAATGCTGGACCAAACACAGGCGGTTCCCAATTTTTCCTCACAACAGTCGCTACTCCATGGCTAAATGGAAATCACGCGGTTTTCGGAGAAGTCGTAGATGGAATGAATGTGGTTAAGGCAATCGAAGGATGCCGAAAACTGCCTGGCGATAGACCTGCAGAGCCACAGCAAATCATCTCGGTTACACGCGCCTGAGGCGATTTGATGGTCGGCCTCGCCATTCATGGTGGTGCTGGCGGAGATGGTCCATGGAAAGGCCCTACCGATTTAGACCCACAAAGAATAGCATGTATGCACAACGTGCTGTCTACTGTAGGTTCAATGCTAGAAAGCGGAATAGATGCATTAGAGGCTGTTACAATCGCTGTTGAGATGATGGAAAATGAACCGTTATTCAATGCAGGAATTGGCTCTGTTATAGCAGCAGATGGCTCAGTAACAATGGATGCAAGCATAATGAGAGGTAGCGATAGTGCAACTGGCTCAGTTGTTAACGTTACAAAAATCCGGCATCCTATACGTGCGGCAAAAATAGTCCTAGAGAATAATTGGCCAGTAATGCTGAATGGTTCTGCAGCCGATGATTTCGCAATCAAAAACGGAATAGAAGAAGTTGAACAAGAATGGCTCATCACAGATTTACGCAAAGCACAGTGGCAAAAATGGAAGGATGCAAATTCCAGACCGGGTTCCACCGACGAAGACGATTCTGCTATGCTAGACCACGATGAAGGAATGGGTACCGTAGGTGCCGTTGCTATTGACAAAAATGGAATCTTAGCCGCTGCGACCAGTACTGGTGGTATGACAGGAAAGCCCGATGGCAGAATTGGGGATACGCCGATTATTGGAGCGGGGACTTGGGCTGATCAAAAGGTCGCAGTATCTTGTACAGGAGTTGGTGAAGCCTTCATCAGAACCTGTGCTGCACATGAGGTTGCAACAAGGCTTCGTCTTGGTGAATCTCTAGAAACAGCATGCAAAAATATGCTTGATATGGTTGCTCCTTTGGGTGGTCGCGGTGGAGTAATCGCAATAGATTCAGATGGAAATATCGAAATTCCATTCCAGACTATGTTGATGTATCGTGGATATTGGAAAGACGGGGAAATTATGACTGGAATTGGACCAGATTTATCTTCGCATTGAATCATAAAGTTCCAAATCTAGTTTGTTCAGGTCGTTGATTTTCAACTCTTCAGGTGGAAGATACTTTTTCTTTTTTAGATAGTTGAATAGCCTAAACCAACGTAATTTTGCTAGCAACACCATAGCGCGCTTTTTATCACCAAAAGTTGGATGAGTTGTATCGCTTTCTTTATGCCAGCCAAATTCGTTCAAAGTGTCCATTCCGTCCTCCGCCACGATTACATGGTCAAATAATCCAAGATTGGATTTGGCTAACTCTAGATCTAATTTTCCTCTAGCGAAAATCTTCGTATAATATTCCGAAGATGAATGCAAGTGGCCTTCTTTCAGATATTCTGCATATGATCTGGCCTTTGTCAACACAAGATAATGGTCGTAATTGTAATTTGAAATAAATCGCTTGATTGGTTGCCTCATGCAAGTCAGCAAGGTCACTCGCTCATCATTAGCTAGTGTTTGAAAATCTGGGCCGCCCCACTCGCAGGCAACGAATGTGACTCCTTTTTCTTCACACTCATCGATAAAGGAAGTTAGTTGGTCGGAAGACATCTCCCACAGTGGAACTAATTGTCCGTCAACTCGAGGGTTGCCATTCGAATGTTCTGGCCAAAATGTCTCACCATTTGCCATCGCTCGACGAATGACATAGGTTCCTGCTGCCTTATGCAGATGTTGGAACCACACCAAGCGATAGTCGGTCATTATTCACCGCTCGAGATTCTCACCTTTGACCGTTACTAGAGGGAAAGGGACATGGACGGTCGGCTATGCCGGAGGTACATGGGAGAAGTACGAATAGAAGCGGATACTATGGGAGAGTTGGAAGTCCCTGCCGATATGTACTACGGTTGTCAAACTGCAAGGTCGCTGATCAACTTCGACATTGGTGATGATTTGATGCCAAGGGGGGTTATCCGCGCGTTTGGTATTCTAAAACAAGCGGCTGCAAAAGTCAACTCAGACCTTGGACAGCTGGATAGTAAGGTTGCAAAACTGATTATCTCAGCTGCTGAAGAAGTAATCAATGGAGAACTCGATGACCACTTCCCACTAAGGGTATGGCAAACCGGTTCAGGGACTCAATCCAACATGAACGCAAACGAGGTAATCGCTAATCGTGCGATCGAAATGGCTGGAGGAGTCTTAGGTTCTAAATCTCCAGTACATCCAAACGACCACGTTAACAGAGCACAATCCTCCAACGATACTTTCCCAACCGCTATGCACATATCTAGTGCTGAAGCGATAACAAACGACTTGATTCCTAGCTTGAGAGACCTGAGAGATTCATTAGCAGCGAAATCAGAAGAATGGTCTGATATTGTGAAAATTGGAAGGACTCACCTAATGGATGCCGTACCTCTCACTTTAGGGCAAGAGGTTAGTGGTTGGGTTGCACAGTTAGATGCTGATTTGAGAAGAATTGAGTTTGCTCTAGAAGACCTGCACGAGTTAGCTCTCGGTGGGACCGCTGTTGGGACCGGATTGAATACACACCCTGAGTTTGCAAAGCGTGTGGCTTCAGCAATTGCTCTGAAAACAAATATGCCGTTTGTGACAGCGCCTAACAAATTCTCTCAGTTAGCTGCTCATGATGCAATTGTAGCGGCAAGTGGTGCCCTAAACACCTTAGCAGCAAGCCTGATGAAAATTGCAAATGATGTTAGGTGGTTAGGTTCAGGTCCAAGATGCGGACTAGGGGAATTATCACTTCCAGCAAATGAGCCTGGTTCCTCAATTATGCCTGGTAAAGTAAACCCAACACAATCAGAAGCGATGACGATGGTTTGCTGTCAAGTCATGGGTAACCATACTGCAATCACGATCGGTGGTAGCCAAGGTAACTTCGAATTGAATGTATTCAAACCAATGATGATTCACAATTTGCTACATAGTGTCAGAATTCTGTCTGATTCAATGCGCGCATTCAGAGAAAAATGCGTTGAGGGCATAGTGCCGAACAAAAACATGATCCAAAACCACTTGGAGAACTCTTTGATGTTGGTAACTGCATTGAACAACCATATCGGATACGATAAGGCAGCAAAGATTGCGAAAAAGGCACACGAAGAAGGTACAACTCTGCGAGAGGCAGCGCTTGAGCTAGGTTATCTTACCAATGAAGAGTTTGACCAGTGGGTCAGACCAGAGGACATGACCGGTCAAAATTAAACACCAGCGAAAACGGGTTGTAAGATAGAAAATGACCCTTAACAGTCATAAGCGGAACGCACTGGCATC
>WTIV01000052.1 GCA_011525095.1 Methanobacteriota archaeon | reverse complement strand
TGGGCATTCAATCTTGAATCTGTATGCCAAGCAATCATCGATTGCCCAATACCCGTTGTTAGCGCGGTCGGCCATGAATCAGATTACATGGTTAGCGACATGATTGCTGATGTAAGGGCGTCAACTCCATCCAATGCAATTGAGAGAGTAATTCCAATCAAAGAAGAGTTACTGGCCATGGTAGCACAAGCACAAGACCGTCTGGATTTCGCAGTTGACAAATTGTTTTCCAGAAAAAATGAGCTTTTAGCAAACCTAACCCTAAGACTCAGTGCTGCACCAATGCGTGGTATCTCTAGAGCAAATCTGCACCAATCAAAACTAGGAGATAGGATGAACTCTGCTTTGCAACGATTTTTCCTAATTCAAAAAAATCGGCTCACAGGATTGGAATCCATCCTCAAATCAACCAATCCAACGAGGGTTTTGGAGAGAGGATATTCAATGGCTGTTGATGAACAAGGAGTTCCCGTGACTAGTGTCGCGGGTTTGAAACAAGGTGACCCCCTCACGGTGGTATTGAAGGACGGCCAAGTTGAAACTGAGGTGAGATAATGAGTTATGCTGAATCTATGAAAAGACTGGAAGAAATTGTAGCTGCACTTGAGGCAGGAGGCACCGACTTAGATGAGACATTGAAACTCTTTGAAGAAGGCTCCAAACTGCTAAAATCCTGTCAAGAAGAACTCGCAGAGGCTGAAGGAAAAGTCGAAAAATTACGCTTGGAGGATGTTGAGTGAGTAGAAAACATGCGGCTCTTCAAAGAAGAGTTGCGAGGCTTACTGCAGAGTGGAAGGACCCACATGATGAATTGCCTTGGGCAAAGAGAGATATCGTTCAAAACATCGAGGTCGCCGAAGATGGCGAGGTCAACATTACAGTCAAACCAAGTAGGCCACATTGCCCTTGTTGCCTCCTAGACCTAGATAATTTCAGAACCAAATTATTGCAAACAAAGGGTGTATCATTTGCAAACCTCACGGTGGTTGGAATACCTGCAAGTGACCGCTGGACGAGGACTATCAATCGGAGTATGTGACAATGGAAGACGATTGGAACGATTTGGCACAAAGTGACAAAGAAGGACCATCATTAATCTCCCAATTCTTGTTGATCGGTGGAGTTTGTTTGATGGTCATGGTATTTTTCCTGGGAATGTAGACTATGCCTAAGTTACAGTGGTGTAACTCGTAATTTAAATAAAACGGAATAACTATTCTGAAGCATGGAAAGTGCTTCGCAAGATGTTTGTGACCCAAGATATGGTGAGGTTGACAAAATCCTTGAACAGTTAACTAAATCAAAAGCACTTCACATATTGATGGTCCTAGATAGATCATCGACCCCATTGAGATTCTCTAACCTAAAGGAATTGGTGGATGCACCGTCAACCACTGTATCTCGCAGGCTTAAGGAGTTAGAGGATTTTGGACTTGTCCAAAGAATCCGTGACAAGGATGTCAAGGCCACGCTTTATGCAGCAACTGATGATGCAAAATCACTGAGCCCAGTGATGCAATCGATGTTTGATTGGGCCTCAATCCGATATGAGAGAAATAATGACTAAGCCCACTTTTCCCATTGGTTGGTTGCCTGATTTCTGTAATACCAAGATCCACTTCCAGCAGGATGCTCGAGGTATTCATGTCCGTCTTCCGGACTAATACCACCAACTATGCTTGAATCTGGATGAGTAGTGACAGCTGCTGTAACAACTGGAGTATGATCGTAATCTTGCGTTGCTAACTCTTGCTTGAGCAAGTCGCTCCTCTCTGAAGCATCTATTGTGTCAGCAAGGCCAAAGTAGGCTTCACTATTCGCTATCACTGCAAGTTGATTCTCATCCATTCCCTGCAAATCTTCAATCAATGTGACAATCTTCTCTCTTGTTGTCTTCTTGATTTCATTATTGGTGTAACGCCCGGTTAGGTCTGCACGCAATTGTTCCAACTCTTGATTCAACATGTTGGAGTCAGAATAGTATGCTTGAACTAGGGATTGAAGATAGGTCAACTCTTTTTCTTCCTCACCAGTTAATTTATGTGAACGTCTCAAGACCTGGACCCACTTGAAGGCTTCAGGAAGCATTGCTGCAACCATATTTGTTTGAAGAAGCGCAACAATTGCGAGGAAAATTGCTCCAAATCCAACTGTTGTAGTAACACTATCTCTGTCACCTGACATTAGAGATTCAATGAACGATTCTTCGGTTTCTGAGTCGGACTCTTCCTCAGATTGAGTCGTGATTTCGCATCCGTTCTCGTCGACAGACACACCTTCTGTTGTATCTGCACACAAGTCTTCGGAATCGAATACTCCATCTGAATCTGAATCTAGCGGTATGGTTCCGTTCACCTCGTCGTATTGGTCAGGTATACCATCGCCGTCAGCATCCGAACAGCCAAAGAAATTATCTGCGGTTGAATTACCATTTGTAGTTGGACAATGGTCAGAGAACTCAGCTCCCTCTATGTATTGTCCCGGCCAGACGAATAATCGAGTATCATTCCAAGATGAATTACCCCAATTGTCTCCATATCCGTCACCATCCGAATCAGCCCATTGTGTGGCAATATTAGGGAATGCGTCTGCATTATTTCCAGATTGGTTATCACCGTAACCATCACCATCTGAATCGTTGGTTTGAGTTGCATCTTCAGGGAATGCATCATCCAAATCTAGAATACCATCTTCGTCGGAATCCAGGAAATTGTCTACCAGTGGGTATTCATCGGAATTATCACCGATACCGTCTCCGTCAGTATCTTCAGATTCATTGGCATCGTTAGGGAACACATCAGAATTGTCTCCAACGCCATCTCCATCGCTATCTACTGATTCATTGGCATCTTCCGGGAATGCGTCAGCATTGTCGCCGATTCCGTCGCCGTCAAAGTCGAACTGTTCCAAGGCATTCAGAGGGAACTCGTCTGCATTATCACCCACACCGTCGCTATCGGTATCATGGGTTTCATTAGCATCAAACGGGAATGCATCGAATGTATTTGCATGACCATCACCATCTGAATCTAAACACCCTAATCCAGGGAATGTTGAGTTGCCGTACTCTAACGGGCAATTATCAGGATCGGTTCCAAGAGGGTTGTCGCCGTATCCGTCGCCATCGGTATCATTCCACTGAGTAGAATCTGAAGGGAAGTTGTCGGGGTTATTTCCACTAATATTGTCTCCATAACCATCTCCATCTCCATCAGTGCACTGTGTAATATCGTATGGGAATTCATCAGCGTTAACTCCTGATGGATTATCACCGCAACCATCCCCGTCATAGTCACTGAATTGAGTAGGGTCGTCTGGGAAAGCATCACCTGAATTGCTGTATCCATCGCCGTCGTTGTCTGGGCATCCTGTTTGGTCGATTGTCGAATCTCCGTAGGCTTGGGGACAATCATCGGAGGTGTTTGGAATTCCGTCACCATCAGAATCGTATGTCTCGTACTCGAAAGTTACAGGGACATCGACCTTAGTGCCATTTTCTAACCAAATTGCAAGGTTTACAACTTCACCGTCGATGTTACCTGCAGGGGACGTGAATGTCATTGTTTCATCATCTAGCACCGTTGCAGTTACGTTACCATATCCCACAAACTCGACTTGAACCTCACCAAGTGGCTCGTTTGTGTTCACAATTTGTTGAATCATTTTCAGATTGGTATTCGTATCGTCATAATATGAAATGAATATGTTATCGTTTGAGTCGATGGTCAC
>WTIV01000080.1:13962-15302 GCA_011525095.1 Methanobacteriota archaeon | reverse complement strand
GTACTCGGAATAATCGCCTGGATTCCCCAGATTCGTGAGGTTTGGGTTAACAAACGGCACGATGGAATATCCTTGGCAACGTTCAGTGTTGTCACTGTAGCATTGGGCTTATGGTTACTTTACGGAATCTTGGTAGATTCGATCTCGATGATTATCGCCAACGTCATGACACTGACTGTAATCTTCGCTGTAATCATCGGCGTTGTGCGCCTGAGACGAGAAGAAAATTCTTCTTGAAATCAGCAAACTGACTTGGTAGTCTCGATGATTACTGCACCAATCTTGTACGGGTCACCGTTTGATGCTGGCCTTCTGTCTTCCAAGCGTCCAACCCATCCATCAGTAGGAACAGATGCTGGTACTCGAATGGATGCTCCACGGTCTGAAACTCCGTATGAGAATTGGTCGATAGATTGGGTCTCGTGCAGCCCAGTCAATCTTTCTTCGTTGTGTGCTCCGTAAACAGACATGTGTCTCTCGATGTTTTGTCCGAATGCTTCACAGATGCTGTCGAATAGTTCCTTTCCACCCTTGTCACGCATTGCGCCGTTGGAGAAGTTTGCGTGCATACCAGAACCGTTCCAGTCACCCTTGATTGGTTTTGGATGGTACTCGATGTAGTAGCCGTAACTTTCTGTTAGTCTGTCTAGCATGTATCTGGCAACCCATAGTTCGTCACCAGCTTGCTTTGCACCCTTTGCGAAAATTTGGAATTCCCATTGTCCGCAAGCGACTTCTTGGTTGATTCCTTCGAAATTTAATCCTGCTTCAAGGCATAGGTCTGCGTGCTCTTCGACTAGTGATCTTCCGTGGGTGTTCTTTCCACCTACTGAACAGTAGTAGAGGCCTTGTGGACCAGGATATCCGCCAACTGGGAATCCAAGAGGTAGTTGTGTGTCAACATCCATGATGAAATATTCCTGCTCGAAACCGAACCAGAAATCGTCATCGTCGTCGTCAATTGTTGCACGGCCATTGCTTGGGTGAGGTGTTCCATCGGGGTTCATTACTTCACACATAACGAGGTAACCGTTCACACGCTGTGGGTCTGGGAAAATGTTCACTGGCTTCAATAGGCAATCAGAGGAGCTGCCATCTGCTTGGCGGGTTGAAGATCCGTCAAACATCCACATTGGGCACTCTTCAAGGGTGCCTGTGAAGTTTGAGCGCACCATTGTCTTGCTGCGCATGTTTTGTGTTGGTTCATATCCGTCTAGCCAAATGTACTCCAGTTTCGCTTTATCCATCATGGGTATCAACCGCCCCGTAATGAGCACGGTATATTATACAATCGCCCACTTTTAGGCATCAAATAGTCGAAATTTACACAATCCAACGAT
>WTIV01000080.1:4423-13862 GCA_011525095.1 Methanobacteriota archaeon | reverse complement strand
CTTGGAATTCCATCAGCATCACTAAGTTCTGACCAGGGAAGACTGTTTGCGGCTCATATCCACCTGCGTGATATCGTATATCCATTGTAGCATGGCCCAATCTCAAACCTGTTACAGCATCCTGTAATTCGGCGAATATTTGTCCGCCGTCAAACGATGCTGTTACGTCAAGGTGCAGTGTTGGTAAGCCGGCAATGTGTACGTCTTCTTCGAAACCATCACAAGTAATCGTAACTGATTGAATACCACCACCGAGTACAGATACCCCTCCGACGTTGCTTCCCTGCTGGTCACAACTACCGATGTCGATCGATTGCCATTTTGCGTCTTGTGGAGGCCATAATTCCTCTATGCGCCACTGCCCGTCATTCCTTTGGATTTGGGCATGATTATCTGGTTTCGGCCCAACGCCTTTGAGATAGTATTCGAACCATTCAAACAGGTCTTGTCCCCAGTCCCATCTAGTCATGTTGTGGATTGCTTCACCGCCATATCCAGATTCCTGAGCATTGTGTTTGGTCCATTGGTCTGGGTAATTGTGCTCCCACTGGCCTAGCATTCCTCTGACATCATACCCTGCTGCAGAGTAGTCGAGGTACCAGTTTACTCCAATCGGTCCGCCGAACACCTGGTGTGGGTCAACGTTCCAATCCTGCATTCCTTGAATCCAATAGATCGACCCATTCCAATTTTGGAACGCTTTGTCGATATGGCTTCTTTCATCGTAGTAATTCTCCATGTATGGATCTAATTCCCCTAATCCGTAGGTTACAGGTCCGGCAAATATTCCTTCGACGATATCAGGGCAAATGTTGTCTAAATCGTCGCCGTTGTAGTCTACCGTGCTACCAAAATAATTCATGTGCATGACTTGGCTTCTCGCCTCTGCACTACCGTTCTTGTAGAGAAGAGGGTGTAGTGCTGTTGTACCAGAAATTGGAACTATTGTCTTCAGATGTTCGCTAGCCAATGCTGCTGCTTCCCATTGTGTTGCCCCCTCATACGATTTTCCGTATAGTCCAACGTTGCCATTCGACCAATTTTGCTGGCCCAGCCATTCTACAGCTGAATGAATTCCTAGGCCCTCGCCGGCGCCACGATAATCGAAACAACCGCTGGATTCTTCGGTTCCGAATACTGAAACTTGTGCCAAGGCGTATCCGTGTGGAACATAATTGTCGAAGATGAATTCGCCTCTGCCTGCTGCAACAACATTTGTAGCCCCTGATTCCGAGCCGGGTTGGCCATAGGAATAGTACGGGCTGATAATCGCAATTACTGGGACCTTTTCTCCTTCAAGAGTGTTGGAAGGTAGCCAATAAGAAAGGTGTACGTTAGAAGTCGGCGGGCCCGTTTCCCAAATATCTGAAGTGTCAACTTCAATGAATGCCTCTTGTACATCTAGGGCTGTGTAAGGCCCTTCTTCGAGAACCATTGCATACGTACCAGTCCAATTCCAATCCAGATTCTTACGATCGAATATATCTGGATAATAAGATTCGATTACCGTCTCCTCTATGATTTCATCATCACCGAAACAGCCTGCCAAAGGTCCGGCAAGAACCAGGAAGGTCAGAAACACAGCGATGCGCATCAATATGTCCGCTGCACCCATGCGGCAAGAAGATGACCCTGTTTTGTCTAGGGGAGTTATGCCCGTCCTAGTTACTGGTGCCAGTGGTTTCATCGGAGCACACGTTGTGTGCCAACTTCTCGAAAGGGGTTTTTCAGTTAGGGCTATGCTAAGAGATACCTCGCTATCTATGATGTTTCCAAAGAATGAAAATTTAGAGATCATCAAAGCAGATTTATTCGATGTTGAGTCACTAAAAGCCGCCGTATCTGGTTGCGAGGATGTAATTCATTGTGCAGCAGCCCTCTACGTTGGTGCAAAAGATGTCAAACGCGATGTTGTTGACCCTTCGGTAGTTGGTGTCCAGAACATATGCGGTGTTATGGACGGAGTCAAGAGAATTATTCACACCTCGTCTGTCGCTGCAATTCGCTCGACCGATTACGAAAACGGCAAGGTTTTCTCAAGAAAGGACTGGTGTGATGATGCTTCTGAGACAAGAAACGCCTACGGTTTTGCAAAGGCAGAAGCTGAGCGAATAATGAGAGAATGGGCAAAGGATAAAGATGTCAGATTGGTAACTATACATCCTTCTATTGTATTTGGACCCATATTGCACAAAAGGCACCTTGAAGGTTCAATGTCGTATCTAAAACACTTCATCAAAGGACCTCCCTTTGTACTAGATGTGCACATTAATTTCGTAGATGTCAGAGATGTTGCAATTGCCCACGTCAACGCATTAGAGAAGGGTGTTGACCGTGAAAGATACATAATTCACAAAGAAGGAATGTGGATGAAAGAAATCGGTCAAACCCTAACTAATAATTTACCAAAGAAATACGCAACGAGAAAATTGCCATCAACCTTGGCCTACCTTCTTGCGATTTTTCATCCGAAATTATCAGTTAAACAATTGAAAGGTAGTCTCGGCACCCATGTTGGTTATGATGTTGAAGATTCATTTTCAACACTTGAATTGCCTAATTATGATGTAACATCCACTCTGGTCGATTCGGTTAACTCCGTCAAGGCGCAAGATTGACACACGTCCTAACAATGCGCAGTATAATGGCGAGCGAGTTTTGGGGTGAACGTTGGGCTAACTCAACATCAGAGATCGCAAAAAAATACATGGAAGTGGCAGCCAGAAAGAAGTCGCTTGTTTGCCTAGCTGCAGACCGAAATACAATGGCGGGATTATTCGATTTAATCGATGCTGTAGGACCACATGTCGCTGCTTTGAAGACTCACGTTGACTTGGTAGATGATTGGACTCCTGAAAATTGGGCCAAATTTTGTTCTGCGGCAAACGATGCGGACTTGTTGATTTTCGAAGATAGGAAATTCGCCGATATTGGGAAAATCAGCCGTTCTCAAATGGCTGGAATTTACGAGCCGAGAAAGTGGGCGGACTTGGTTACTGCTCACCTAATTAGTGGACCCGATATCGTCGACGGCCTCCAGGCTGGATGGAGTGATGTGGGTAGAGTAGGAGGTGTGCTATTGCTTGCCCAGATGTCGAGTCGTGGTAACCTGCTTAACCCCGATTACACCGACCAAGTGGTCGCCAAAGGCAGAGAACATTCAGGAGTGTTTGGTTTCATTGGAAATGGTTCACGACCGGAGGAATTGAGCGAGTTGCGGGCTAAAGTTGGCAAAGAGAAGATGATTTGGACACCGGGAGTTAACCTAGCCGTCGGAGATGGAGAAATGGGTCAAAGGTATGGTGACCCTAGAGAAGCTGTTCTTGCTGGTTCTGATTGTATTATTGTTGGAAGCGGTATTCACAGGGCTGACGACCCTGCCTCTGCTGCCAAGGCGTATGCTGAGGCTTCTTGGAATGCATTAATTGAGAGAGAATCATGAGTTTAATTGTCGCTATTGTAGTCGGCGGTCCAATCGCTATTGGCATAGGATGGCTGGTCTGGAATTTTTGGAATAGCAATAGATTACTTGATTCTAAACTTGCAATTGGAGACATGGAATTGTTAACATCGTCCAATTACAAAGTCTCAGAAGTGATTAGAGCACCGGCAGGAAGTAGAGTTGAGAAAGTAGCACCTCAACAAATCCCATTCAATCAACAAGGCTACATTCGACAACAATTACCAGACGGGCGTATTGCTTTGATCCCCGTTGGTATGCATCAGCAGGTCAAATCAGTCCATTCGACCATGCATACCAACCAGCAGCCCCCAAGCCACTGAAAATTACCAGTACGATCAGCAAGCGTTTTGCTTTGCTCGACTTCTTGGCTGGAGTCTGCGCTTCAACGGGTAATGGATTAATTGGTAATGCTAAAGGTGCAATATCTGGAAGCGGGAGTGGCATTGGACCCTCGTCTTTTTCGACTTCAATCATCTCTTCAACAGGGTGGATTGTGTCCAAGTCTTCCAGTCCCGGAGCATCAGGAATTGGTCCGAGAACCAAATTCCAAATCGAGTCGATTGCTGCTGCAGTAATTGGTTTTTCAACCCAGCCAATTGCCCCTGCGGAGTGCGTTGCATCTTGTGCAAGTTGTGCCTGGCGCTTTGGTGCTGAGAATAGAATTCTGCAATCTTTCCCGTGTTCACGCATTTCGAGTGCTGCTAAGTGCCCATCCATAGAGGGTATATCTAGGGATAGAACAACTAGTTCTGGGTCTAGGCGGATGTATTCGTCAACAGCTCTATCCCCGTCTTCGCAAGTAACTACGTTGAATTCCCTTTGGCGAAAAATATTGGTTAGTCTGTGTAAGGACATTTGGTTGTTGTCAACGATAAGCACTGTTGGTGCTTCCTCGTCTTCAACATCGGTTACTCTAACCATACGTAACACCCACTCGTAAGACTTCACACAAATGAATCAACCGGATAAAAGCGGCAAAAGAGGTCATTCTTCCTCATCTGCAATAATTTCCGATGGTCCTTCTTGTGGGTTGGTGAATGTCTCTCTGACCGCTTCTGATTCTGCAACCTGGTCTTCAAGCGCTCTTTGCCTAGATGGCGCTTTGACAAATTGTAACTGAAGTTCGGAAATTATTCCGTTCAGCATTGTACTCTCTTTTGGCGTTAAATTACCTGTCATTTTTGCCTTCAACATCGATAGTGTATCGATTGCTGCTTTTGTTTCTCCCAGGTTGTAATGGACTCTTCCCTCACTATCTTGGATCATACCCATGTGCATCATTGCACTTCTTTGTAGCATGTGAATAAGTTGGAAAAGATGGGCGCTATTTTCGTCATCAAAGAACTCTTGCGCCACAATAATCACTCACTCGAATAGTTGTTGCAATAACCAATCTGGGTCAAATTGCATTAGATCGTCGTACTCTTGGCCAACCCCGCACAAAACGATTGGTTGCCCTGTTGCATGAGCAATAGATAGTCCGGCACCACCCTTTGCATCGGTATCTAACTTAGTCAGAACCGCTCCATCAAATTTCAGCATTTGTTGGAAATTTTTTGCTTGGTCCACTGCATCATTGCCCGCTAGAGCATCGCCTACGAACAATGTCAAATGTGGGTTTGCAACCCTGCGAACCTTCTCAAGTTCTGCCATTAAATTGGATTTGTTTTGCATTCTACCTGCTGTATCAACTAAGACCACGTCGATGTTCTTCGCTCTCGCTGATTCGACCGCATCTCTAGCAATTGCTGCGCTATCTCCGCCTCTTTGTGAAGATACACAGCGAATACCTAGTCTTTCACAGTGAGTCTCAAGTTGTTCGATTGCTCCTGCTCTGAATGTGTCTCCCGCGGCGGCTATGACAGATAGCCCGCGCTTCTGTAAATTGTGAGCAACCTTTGCTACGGTAGTGGTTTTACCAGTTCCGTTAACGCCGACGAACATGATCACAGCAGGTGTATCTCCTTTGTCGATAAAGCTCTGAATCGAAGAATAGAAGTCCCAATATCCTGCGTTCAAAATTCCTCTCAGCGCCCTCTTTAGACTCGCCTCAAGTACCTTTGAGAGATCTGCGCCTTTGCGCAATCTCTGCCCAATTAGATTCCGTTTTAGAGCGCTCATTACCGCGGAAACCGCATCAGAAGATATGTCAGATTCTAGCATAATCCACTCCAATTCTTCCAACAGATTGTTCAGTGCTTCGCTTTCTTTGATTACTCGGCCGCCAGATTCGACAACACCGCCACCTAAATCGATGGTTATTCCATCGTCTTCGATAGTTCCAATTCCACCGGTTGGCGCTGCTTTAACCTCGACAAGTTGCCTTCCTGTTGTAGTCCTCATCATGTGAAGGTCTACTTTTGAGCCTGCTAATCTCTTGACTTCTTTAGCGCCACGTTTCTTCATTTCTTTTTGCTGGGTTTTTTTCCTAGAGGCCTCTTTCTTTGCCGCTTTAGCAAGAATTTTCTTTTCTTTGCGAGTTAGTTTTGTAGGAAGCGTGTATTCTTCATCCTCTTCCCAGTCGTCCCATTCGTCATCGTTGTTCGAGGGTAAAGAAAGGTCTTCTTCGTTATCAAAATCTTCCCATTCTTCTTCCTCTTCTCCAAAATCAGGTTGTGTTTTGTGAGAAGGATGGTGTGTTCTGCTTGCTAGAATTTCCTTCTGTTGTGACTCGCTTTGAGTCATTTTCTCCTGATGTGAAAGAGCTTCAAGCGCTTCATCGCTACCTTCCTCTGCTGAGAGAGAATCAGTATCAACCTCAGATGCTGCGTCTCTGACCTTTTTTCGGAATTTATCGAACAGACCCATTCATACCACCTAATCATCGAGGGTTAACTCTCCACCGAATCCTCTTCGCTTACGCCTGGATGGTTTTTCTTCGGTTTTTGGAGATTCTACCTCTGTTTCTTGGTTTGATTCTGTCACTTCTTTCGCGGCTTTTTCGAAAGTGGTAGCCAACTCTTCGATTCTCTGAGTTAACATAGCAGCGTCTGCTTCGAATTGTGATTTCAATTCTGTAAGGTCTTCTAGCCTCTTAGAAACCAATTCTTTTGCGCTATCGGGGGACCTTTCTCCAAATACTCCGCTTCCGAGGTCTACGATTGTGGTCGCATTGCTAGGGATTGGGACCATAACTCCGGCCCCAAGAGCAATATGTCCGCTCTTACCTCCAGATAGTGCGGACAATGCTCTTCTTGTATCGTCGTGTTCTAATTGGACGACTTCAATTCTCTCGATTTGTTGATTAATCTCATCGAGTCTTTGTTTATTCATATCGACAAGTCGAGCCAATCTTTGTAATTCGTTTGAATCGACCATCTCGCTCACCTACCGCGAAGGGGCCCTGTGTGAAGAACCCGACGATTGTTATTCACTCTTCTTCTTGAGGTGCAATAGTGCCGCCAGCTGCTTCGATTTGGTCTCTGAAAGCGTTCAGGACCATTGGCTCGCTAGATGTCCTAGGATCGATTTCTTGAACAGATTCGATTTTGATTGTACGGCGGTTTGCCTTGTGGCGTGAACCAATGATAGAGTAGCAGCGGTGCTCTGCGTCATCTGATGAACTTGCTACAATGTCCATGCTAAACTTTTGTCTCTGGCTGCCAAATGGTGCTGTGCCGGATATACGGAAGGCTTGCATGCTTCCGCCGACCTGCGAACGTGTCTTAAACGCGCCGTCGCGAAGCCGTGTGTGTAAATCTTCAACCGTTGAAGTATTATCAGAGGGTATATGCGAGGCGCAGTGTTGCTAATATTAGGATTAGTAATCTGCTCTGTAAGCCCTGTTTTAGGGTCCTCAAACATCATGGGAGTGGAAGAGGATTCTTCTCTTGCTCATCTAGATGGTTCGGGTATTGTAATCGCGGTTGCTGATACTGGAATTGATATGGACCACTCATGCTTTAGAAATTCTACAACCGATGTCGGTACCCCGGGAGAAGGTCATAGGAAGATTTTGCATCTAAATGACTCAGTTGATGGTTGGGACACTCAGGGTCATCAGCAATTCCGACATGGTACACACATTGCTGGAATTCTTGCGTGCTCGCACATCGACGGAACAAATGAGTCGATTTCTTTGTCTAGTGGGGCCAAATTAGTGATTCAAGATATTGTAGATTCTAATGGCTGGCAAGCACCCGAAGATGTCACTACTTTACTGGCGGAATCATCTAGATTTGGTGCCGTGATTAACTCGTGGTCGTGGGGAGACAATACTGAAGATTACACAGAGCGCAGTCGAATGATTGATGAGTGGACTTACGAGAACCCCTGGTCACTAGTGTTTGTCGCTCCCGGAAATACTGGCAATACGATGCTTGAGCCATCTAATGCATACAATGTAGTTTCAGTTGTAGCTAGTGATTCAGAAGAAAATGCAAGTTTGTGGCCCGGTAATTCACACGGTCCTGATGTGAATGGTCGTAGGGGGACATTTGTTGCTGCGCCTGGTATGAATGTTCTTTCTGCTAAAGCGGATGGTACTCAAGATAGTCTAAACAACGGCTCGTTTACGATGACTGGGACTTCGATGGCTGCGCCAATGGCTGCGTCTTTTACTGCTTTGTTACAGCAGATGATCGAGGAAGATTACGGATACACGCCCTCTGCGCCCATGCTTAGAGCAATGTTAGCGGCTTCTGCAGAAGGAATCGGTAGCAACCAGCCGGACGAAATGCAAGGTTATGGTAGGCCTTTGCTGGATACTTTCGAAGGTGGATATTACGCCCATGACTCTTATTTCGTTGAAGATTGGAAATCAATAATCCAATCTCGAGGAGGAAACATGAGTGGTTTACTGTCTAACCCGTGGAATGGTTCTGAAGCAGTTGGTCCTTTCTTGTCGGAAAATGAAAGTTGGAGTGAATATCTCTATCCAATTCCAAATGAGGATGTTGAAGTTGTACTATCTTACAACGCAAGACCAAATGAATACGAAATCGATGATTTACGATTGATAATTCATACCTCTGAGGGTAAATTTGCCATTGATGACTCGATAGGTAGTTCCGGGTATAGCCAAATGTACTACAGCTCAGTTGTGAGCCCATTAAGTCTCAATTCTACAAATGAGACTACAGTTATGGTTCGCCTATCTTCTTCCCAACTAGAAAATGTTGACTGGTTGAGAATTGAAGTTGTCGCTAATGGCGTACATGAAGGTACTAACTCGGGAATGTTGGGGGTAAATGGAACAAAGGTAGGTTTTGGTCTAGTGGCAACAGGGGTTGAGGAATTCGCCCCAAATACGGCTCCTGTCATCTCAATTATTGAGGGGCCCATGGGTGGTGAAAATTATTCTGAAAACATTTCAATTTCATTATCTGTAACTGATTTTGAAGGAGATGGTTATGCAGTAGTACTCAGATTAAATAACTCAAACTTTTCAGTTGATCTAACTGATTGTGCTCTCGTGTCTGTGACAATTTCCAACATTAGTTGTACTATCAATATCGCACAAGACTTGGTCCCTAGGCCAATTAACAGGCACGATTGGAGGCTAGAGGTATTAGCTGTAGATGACAATAATTCACTTTGGACTACGGCTCTAATTTCCTCATATTCGAGTAACAATTTCTCGATTTGGTGGATTTCTCCTTTGCTTGATGATTTGAAGGAGGAGCCTGTAATTACTAAAGAAGGGGAGACCGAACAAAATCGTGTTTTGCTCTGGGGTGTTTTCGGAGTCGTTTTTGGAGCTATTGTGGCTGCCAGTGTAATGTTTAGGGGCCTCGAAAGAAGGGTTTTTTCAGAAGTTCCCTCGCCTTTTAGAGAGGAAGAGTGAGGAATTTTCTCGCGAGTGAACATTAAGACAGGTAACTTCGTGGCGCAAATGTCCGAAGGACAAAGGTGAGTAAAAATGGGAGAAAGACTCTATGTTGGAATTGATTTGGGAACATACCAATCTACTATTGCAAGTAGTGCTGGTTCGCTAGAAACAATCGAAACTGTAGTGGGTAGACCAAAAGACCCTGT
>WTIV01000080.1:3119-4323 GCA_011525095.1 Methanobacteriota archaeon | reverse complement strand
TTCGCAACCGCATACGGAATCGGAGAAATTTCTGGTTCTATCTGTGTAGACATCGGAGCAGGAACAACCGACATCGCTCGACTTTACGGTATCTTCCCATCAGAAGAAGACCAAGTAACAATCCAAGAAGCTGGAGACTGGATCGACATGCGCTTGATGGAACTTGTCCAGAAGAAGTACACCGGAGCACAGGTCACAAAAGACATGGTCAGAAAGTGGAAAGAAGAATTCTCCTACGTCAACGGTGAAGACCGTGAACAGATGGTAGAGTTGTCTGTTGAAGGAAAGAAGCAAGTTGTCGATATTGGTGATTTAATCAAGGCTGCGTGCTCTATGGTAATTGGAAAGGTCGGCGCTGCAATCAAGTCAATTGTTGCTACAGCAGACCCTGAATACCAACCAATTCTAAGAAACAACATCATCCTATCTGGTGGCGGATCTCTGATTGAAGGAATCGCTGATGCAATCGCAAACGACATCGCTGATATTGGCGATGTGACAGTAACATGTGTCGAAGACCCTATCGAAAAGGTCGCAACCGGCGCTATGGCTCTCGCTCAGGACATGCCTGACGAGCAATACACCGCAATCAACTGAAGGTCTAACAATTGGCTTCTTGAGCCACTAGACGAATGAAAGGTTGAAGAATGGTTGAGGTGCGATTGCGCTCAATGACGTTCGGCGCTGAGACTCCAGGTGGCATCCGTCGCATGACTGAATCCAATGGGGATGAGAGAGCAGCCCTAGAGGGAATGCTTCGCGCATATCCCGTTGAACAACTCGTCGAAGAGGTGCTTGTAGCATGGCAAGAATTAGCCGATAGAAACGAAGATTTGGTTACTTCAAAGCAAAGATTGAGGGTGCTTGAATTAGATTTAGCTGAGAGAAAAGACGAGGTTGCGCCCGAAGTTGCTCAACTAAGGTCTGCAGAAAGTCAGTTAGAGGAATCTAGTGCTAGAATTGTTCACCTTGAAAGACTTCTAGATGATGCAAGAAAGGAAATTGACGAAAATCGCTCTGGTATGTCCGTTGAAGAAAGAGAATCTTTGGAAAAGGAAGCATCTCAATTACGCGAATTAACTACTCAACAAGACGATGTTATTGCAGAAATGGAAGGCAGAATGTCACAGATGGTCGAGGCTCTCGAAAGGGCTGCTGATGCTGGACTTACCAGCGTAACTGCAGATGAAGTTCGTGCCCTAAA
>WTIV01000080.1:0-3019 GCA_011525095.1 Methanobacteriota archaeon | reverse complement strand
GGGCTGCTGATGCTGGACTTACCAGCGTAACTGCAGATGAAGTTCGTGCCCTAAAAGCACAAGCTGATTCGCTAGCTGCTGATTTAGATGCAGAAAAAGCCGCAAACGACGCTCTTGAAGAAGAGCGTCAACGGTTGAGAGATATTGCTGACAGGCTTAGAGGTCTACTCGATGCAAGAGACAACCGTTTAGCGGAATTAGAAGAACAGTTGGAGAGGGTCATGCAGGGGCCGAGGTCGGTTTCTGCAGAACACGATTACTTAGTAGAACAAATTGAGGAATTGAAGAGGCGCCTTCTTGAAAGGAATAGAGAGTATGAATCTCTACGTAGGAGAGAAAGAAGATTGCATAACGACGTCTTTGAAAGAGACGAGAGAATTCAGCAAATGTCATTGACTATCGGAGATCTAGAAGCTGCTCTTACCGATAGAACTTCTGAAGTTAGAGAGTTAGAATCCCAGAGAGATAATGCAGTCAACCAATTAGACGGAGTAAAGCGTACTGAAAGAACCAGAGAAGTTGTCGGTCGCGTCTTTGCAGATTCTCTTTCACTTGTTAGAAGTCATGATGAGCGTGAATTGAGAAAAGAGATTTATTCTAACTCACCGGATGTAGAAAGAACAATTTCTGCACCAACATCTGAAGATATGGCTACGCTAGCAGAAGGTGGTACTGTAGATTTAGACACTGCGCTTGAAGTTATTGAGAAGGGGATGGATGTTCCTAGAGAAGCAAGACCAGAGTCCCCTGGTGGAACAGGCGACCCTGTTCTCTATGAGGATGAAGATTGAATTGCGCTAACAATTTCTGAAACTCTTTGTTTGAGTTCTTCCATACTCGATGCATCCTCAGTTAGTGTGCCGGTAACTATCCAATTGGCTCCAGCCTTTGCAGCCCGTGCAGCCTGTTCACCAGATCTGATTCCGCCGCCAACAACGAGACATAGTTCCTCAACCTGTCTAGCCGATTCGATAGATGATACGTCAACTTGCGTAGACGCTCCACTACCCGCTTCTAAGTATAGAACCTTGAAACCGAACATTTTGGCTGTTAATGCATATGCGTAAACAGTATCCTCTTGTCCTTCGTCAATTAATTCGGCATCTCCAACTTCGCCGACTTTACCGCCTGGTGAAAATACTACGTAACCCGTTGGAATTGGCTCAACACCGAATTTTTCGAGGTAGGGTGCTCCGCGAAGTTGTTCACCAATCAAAAATTTCCTCGATTTAGAATTCATCAGCATCATGAATGTGATTCCATCAGCTGCCGGCGAAAGAGCATGAGCGCCGCCTGGGAACAAAACCACTGGAATTCTCCATTTGTTTTCATCAGATAGTGGGTCTTGACTTGCTGCAAATATTTGCAATTCCAAAGCCTCTTGAATCGATTTGCAAGTCCCATGAACTACTTCGTCAGGAGTGTCTGTTGAGCCGCCTACAAATATCATACTCGCGCCTGATTCTATGGCTGCAATAGCTCTTCTAGTTGCTATTTCAGCACTCTGTTTACCAGGGTCAATCAAGGTAATATGGCGGCAACCAAATGATTGGTCTAGTAGGTAATTCAGTAGACCTTCGTCTGGTAGCATGTTAGTCCTGCTCCGTTAGGGAATGAATGAGGTTTTTGGCTATCTCTTCGCCTTCTAATATCGATTCATCGGCCCAAATCTTCGAGGAGGTTTCAGGATGTTCTCCAGACATTATTTCCAGCCAACCTTGATGTGGTCGTGGTAATTTCCCTCTAATCCAACATTCAACTAATCCATCGCCTCTCTCAAAACAGAATCTATCTTCTTCAATTGAGTTTAAATTGAATTCTTGTGGGATATTCTGATTAATCATAATTCCTCCATTCCAAGGAACAAGTTCGTATTGTGTACCTGATTTTGGCCATCCAGGTGCTTTTGATTTACCTCCTGTACAATTTATTGCGTTGCTAGGAGCCTCTGTTTTGAGTTTGATTTCTCCACCATTGTCCACTACTTTTTTTGCAAGAAGTTTCTCAAACCATTCTCTTCTAAATGCCCATCCAAATGCGTTTTTTATTGCTGCAGTTTGATTTATGAAATCCTCGGGAATCGTTTTGATTATTCCTGGTGACCTTACTGGATTACCGATTTCTTGACGTGTTTCATAAATTGTGACATCATATCCAGAATTCAACAAGTAGAGAGCACAAGAAAGACCTCTAACTCCGCCCCCAGAGATATTGATCATCAATTGACACCTACAATACTTAATGCGAAAACAGGACAAGATGGAATACAATGTTTGCAAAGAGTACAATCGTCTTGTTTGACTATAGCTAAACGATTTACTAAGTCTAATGCATTTGTAGGACAAAGAGCAATGCAAGCTCCGCAACCATAGCAGAGATCTTCATCAACAACAAAAATTGATGATTTTGCATCCGCCATGATTAATTCCACTGGTAACATACTCATTGATTCATCGGCGGATTTGCCATTGGAAATACAAATTAGAATGATTTCATATTCTCTAAATACAATTTATTTAATTGCAATAGAAGTCAATAAAACGTTGTTTCAAAACAAATCGCAATACTACTAATGACCCCTACGTTTCCACTGCAAGAAGAAATGGTATAAGTGGATGAAGTAAGAAATGATGATATTGTAATGAGAATGAAGTAAGGCCCGTTGTTGTTTTTCGCGTCTAGTCCATAACCATAACTAATCAATTCAATCCTACTGTATATCAAAAATCATTCCAGTGGAAACACAGGGGTCCGGCATATTCATTGATGAAATCATTCTAGGGTTAAACATGGTATTCTATTCTCCTGGTAGAACTACCAGTTATCCAGACGCACCACCGGATAAGGGAATACGATATCATTACCTTGGCGGAGGAAATGAAGTTGGAAATGTCGGATGTGTTTTCGAAGATAAGAAAGGAACAAGGATGTTACTAGATTATGGCCTTGCACCAACAGATCCTCCAAAATATCCAAATGAAGCACCAGCTGTAAAGGATGCAGTAATTACTCATTCACA
>WTIV01000128.1 GCA_011525095.1 Methanobacteriota archaeon | reverse complement strand
TGGAGCAGTTTTACTCATTATCTGTGAGTCAGTCTTTTCGTATATAAATGGTCGAAGATAATGCTCAAAGATGAATGATTTATTTTTGCGTATGGTGATTTCTCCCGACTCATTCATTAGTTCCGAGCGTTGCCGGGGGTCTGAGCGGGGGTTGCCGAGTGGTCAAAGGCGCCGGGCTTAAGATCCGGTCACGATGTGTTCGTGAGTTCAAATCTCACCCCCCGCACCAATCAACTCAATGTCCATCCACCATCTACTGGAATTATCACACCAGTGATGTAATCGGCATCAGCTAGGAATTTCACTGCATCAGCGATGTCCTCTGGTTTCCCGGCCCGACCAAGTGGAACTCTCTTTAGAACCTCTTCGAATCTTTCTTTCTCCCAAGCCGCTGCAAGTATTGCTCCAGGAGCTACTCCATTTACACGTATTTCAGGAGCCAATTCACCTGCTAAATTCAGCAACAATTGGCGCAGTGCAGCCTTGGTTGCAGTGTAGTGAGACAACTCTTCCCAAGATTGGTTTATACTCGTGTCGACGATACCAACTACACATCCATTTTTGCTCTTAAGTTTTGGAACTAAACCTTGGGTGATGAAAAAGGGTGCATCCAGGTGGATCGAGGTAAATCTCCTGAGTTCTTGCGGCGTCACAGTAGCGAAGTCCTCTTGATTATAGATTGAAGCATTGTGAACTAGAAGGTCAATTCCTCCTGCTTCCTTGACAAAATCATGGTCATGTATTTCCTCGATAATTTTGAACAAATCCTCGTCGTTTGAAAGGTCGCCACTTACAATGGCTCCTTTGCCCCGAGTTATCAGTTGTTTAGCCTGAGTAAGTGACCGGTTACAATGGACAATGACAGCCCATCCATCCTCTAAAAGAGAGCTGACGATGGTTGCTCCAATCCTTCGCGCTCCTCCAGTGACAACAGCGACTCGCATAGCCTACCCTAGACCAATTCCGACTTGAAACCTCGTAAACTCTCATACCGATTCTTTTTGCACCCCATCCCTTCGGGATGATTAGGGGGAGAGGTAGTGACGGTCCGAAAACTAAGCATGGCAGACACTAGACCACGGCTCCCAGAGTGGTTCAGAACAAGTTTGCCAACAGGCGAACTGCAGCGCAAATTCAAGGAGACAAAAGCAACTGTAACAGACAATATGCTGCACACTGTTTGTCAAGAAGCACGGTGTCCAAACATCCACGAGTGTTGGGCAGCTAAGGATGCTACATTCATGGTCGCTGGCCAGGAATGTACTAGAGGATGCAGATTCTGTGCAGTTGGTTCAATCAAAGTCCCGCCACCATTAGATGAAAATGAACCTGCAAATCTTGCAGATGCTATCTCAACAATGGGACTCAATCATGCAGTCATTACCGTAGTCAACAGAGACGATTTACCCGACAGTGGGGCTGCTCACTACAGGAAATGCTTGGAAGCAGTTCGTGAAAGAACCCCCGATGTAACACTGGAATTACTCTGTAGTGATTTAGCAGGCGACCATGAAGCACTTCATGACTTACTGAACGGTTTAGAATTGGAAGTATTCGCACACAACGTTGAGTGCGTACCACGATTAGATAGTAAAGTCAGAGATCATCGTGCTACTTTTGAACAGTCTATTGGCATACTAAAAGAGGCAAAGAGACTACGTCCAGAAATACTAACCAAGTCCTCGTTAATGGTTGGATTGGGGGAAACCGATGATGAAATCACAGAGGCTCTTCAACTTCTGAAAGATGCTGGAGTTGACTTAGTCACAATTGGTCAGTATCTCGCTCCGAGTCCAAAACACCTTGCAGTTGATAGATTCCCTGAACCTGAGAGATATGACGAATGGAGCAAGCAAATTGAGGAGATGGGATTCCTAGGTTGGGCTTGTGGGCCACTTGTAAGGTCATCATACAAGGCTGGAGAACTGCTAGCCAAGGCATCAGCAAGGCTTAGAACCGGAAAGGAGTGAGGAGTATCATGTCGGGGAAAGAAAAGGGGTCAATGGAGACATATACCGTACCAGATGCACCATTCCGCCCTGGCGATGATGCCGATTTCGGTGGCTCGTGGAAAGAGCAACCCGGCGACCTATCTCGACCGGACCCTGTAGAGTGCACAGCACCTGAAACTCATGACCATGCACATGGCCTAATCCGCGTTCTAGGTGACGATGATTCTGCATCGGGAGAATGGAACCCTGAACTCGATGCTGCTGAATTAATCAAGGGCCTTGAGATGATGATGCGCTTGAGAATATTCGATGATAGAATGATCAAAATGCAAAGAACTGGAAAGTTATCTTTCTACATGCGTTCATTTGGTGAAGAAGCAATCGCAATTGCTCAAACTATGGCCCTAGATGATACCGACTGGATATTCCCTTCCTACAGGCAGCCAGGTGCACAATTTGTCAGGGGCCGAGACATGGTCAGCATGATTTGTCACTGCATTGGGAACACTGAAGATAACATTCGTGGCAGGCAAATGCCGGTACACTACTCTTGGAAGGAAGGCTACTTCATCTCAATCTCAAGTCCAGTTGGCACTCAGTTTAGCCAAGCTGTAGGAGTCGCTATGGCATCTGCATACAAAGGGGACGACCAAGCAACAATCACATGGTTAGGAGATGGAACCAGTGCACAGGGCGACTTCCACTACGGACTGAACTTCGCATCGGTATTCAAACCACCAGTTATTCTAAACGTGGTAAACAACCAATGGGCGATTTCAACTCACAAAAATTTAGCAACAGGTGGAGAAAACTTTGCGGCAAGAGGACTGGCTTACGACATTCCATCCCTACGTGTTGACGGAAACGATTTCCTAGCTCTCTACTCTGTTACAAAGTGGGCAAGAGAGAGAGCACGTGCAGGAAAAGGTGCAACTTACATCGAAGTTTACACCTACAGAGCAGGTGCTCACTCCTCATCCGATGACCCAAGTCGTTACCGTCCTGGTGACGAATTCAAGTGCTGGCCCGGCGGAGACCCAGTTGAGCGTTTGAAGAAACACCTAATCAGCATTGGAGCATGGTCGGAAGAGAAAGATAACGAACTTAGAGAGAAGATCGATTCCGAAGTAATGGCAGCATACAAGGAAGCTTGTACATTTGGTGACCTAGCAAATGGTCCATTCCCTCCAGCATCTACGATATTCACAGAAGTTTACGAAGAAGTTCCTTGGCATGTTCAAGAACAAAGAGAGGAATTGGGGAAGTGAGGTGATTAAATGCCAGAAATGAACATGATAGAATCACTAAACAGCGCTCTAGACAACATGCTAGAGGTCCACGACAATGTTGTAATCTTTGGAGAAGATGTTGGATATTTCGGAGGAGTATTCAGAGTCACTGATGGATTGCAAGCAAAGCATGGTGCCCACCGAGTATTCGATGCCCCTCTAGCAGAAGGAGGAATTGCAGCAATCGCATTTGGAATGGGACTGAACGGACTGAGACCGGTTGCAGAAATTCAATTCGCAGACTACATCTTCCCTGCTTACGACCAAATCGTAAACGAAATCGCAAAACTACGCCACAGGTCAGGAGGAGAATTCTCAACTCCTGTCACAATCAGAACACCTGCTGGTGGTGGAATCAAGGGAGGACACCACCACTCTCAAAGCCCTGAGTCGCAGTTTACCCACACGCCAGGACTGAAGGTTGTTTACTGCTCGAATCCAAACAATGCGAAGGGCTTGCTAACCAGCGCAATCGAGTGCAATGACCCGGTAATTTTCTTTGAGCCAAAGCGCTGTTACAGAGGTCCATTCTATGGCGACCCACACAACGT
>WTIV01000171.1 GCA_011525095.1 Methanobacteriota archaeon | reverse complement strand
GGTTAGGATATACTTTTGATTAGGAGTTCTTGGATCAACAGTAAATACTTGTCTTATATAATTACCTTCATGAATCTGTAGATTCTGAAATCTTGCTATACCATCAGAATCTACAGATACCTTTGTTTTTTTATTAGTGGAGAATAAGAAATTACTTGATCCAAAGGTATCACTCACAACTGCTACTGGACCTGGTTGTAGTTCCACAGTAGTAATGTTAGTACCTGATACATCTACTTCAAAGGATACAGTAGCAGTAGATGATCTTCTGGATGTTGGAACATATCCAATATTTCTTGCTAGAGAGACAATGTTCTCTCTTAATGTTGCACTATCAATGAATACTTCATTAGATAGCATATTTGCATTATATGATGCAATATAAGTGTTGTATGCCAGTGTGTCAATAATCGTTGACATATTGGATCCTTCAAAGTCATAATCAGTGAAGTTACTGTTTGACTTAAGGTAATCCCTTATGGAGATCTTTATCTGATCAAAATTTAGATTACTGAAATTAACTAAAGGCATTTATCTGGTTGATTCTAATGAGAGTGAAAGTTCCTGAGGAGGAACATTTATACCAATAACTGAAAAACTAACAGTTATGTTATAACCAAGTTCATCACTAGTGGTACTTACATTCACATCCTGCAGTTTAACTCTTGGTTCAAAGTTTAATATAGTGTCTCTTATCTCACTTCTAATTGCTGCAGCAGTTATTCTATCAACAGGTTCAAATAATAAATTATGTACATTTGATCCCAGTGCAGGATTGAATGGTCTCTCACCAGGTTTTGTCAGAACCAGATTACGTACAGATCTAGCAATAGCATTCGCATTTTTAAGTGCAATCAAATCTCCATTCATAGGATTGATGGAGAATGTTGCACTTATATCTTTGAATGATTTACTAATTCCCTGTACGGGCATACCAATTGTGTAGAATATACCTTATTTAGTGTCAATCTTCATAGATTCTACATTCATCAGCATCAGGTTCCACTTCACAAAAAAGTTCTAGTGCTGTTGGATCATGGTGATCACCAGCTTCAATTTCTTTCTTATGGTTTTTTGCATAAACTTCTAGTTCATGCAGTTCTGATTCAATGTGACGTCTTGCCTGAGGTGATGTTGTTGGATCCTCAAGGATCTTCTTATCTACCTCAATGTGTTTCTCTATTGATTCCATCTTCCTCTGGAGTGAGTGATTCGTTAGTATTATTTAACCTCTCTTGAGAGGTTTTCCAGAAATAAGAGTCTTGATCTCCTAACCCCATCCTGTCATATCCATTCTCCACCTGATAATATTCTGT
Organism: Methanobacteriota archaeon; assembly: GCA_011525095.1. Classification (GTDB taxonomy): domain Archaea; phylum Thermoplasmatota; class Poseidoniia; order Poseidoniales; family Poseidoniaceae; genus MGIIa-K1. The sequence continues at coordinate 2,482 of WTIV01000171.1, read as the reverse complement.
TGAAACTTTGAAATCAGGAGTCTTTGGATTATCTGGTGTGAGGCTATTATCATAGATTCTCATCCTGTTATTAGGATAGAGAGCATACTGCCCATTGACAAGTTCAATTAAATTATGTGACTTGTGTTCAGCAGGATTTTCACTGGTTGCATAATCAATAACATCTGGGTCTTGATGATAATTATCAATAGTGCAAACATAGGTGCCCTTCATGGTCCCATGATCTCTAGTATAGATCTCATAGTCCATGGATCCAATAAATTGTTTTTGAATAGAAACAACACCATAATCCATACAATTCCAGAACTGTAGATTTTGTAGTGACATATCAGGATCTGGAAGAACAGGTTCACTCAGAAATGCACTGATGGGTAGTTTGTCATACATTGCAGCATAATCAGGCAGATAGGTTTCAAAGTAGAATGCTCTTCCTGGAATACTCTTGGCAGATACCCATACACCCTTAACAAACTCTCCGTGCCCACTCTGATGGTCTGTAAGGTACTCTTTTCTAACCCAGACCTCAGTGGATGGTAAATTGCAGATTAAACATGACATAGAGTTTTTTGCGGTTTTTTTATATATGTTTACAATAAAAAAAGGGCATCAGCCCTTTCCTTGTCCTCTGTATCTTTTCTCTGCTGTGTTCCTACTTGTGGCAGCAATCTTTGTGTGCTTACCTTTGCCTTGGCGAGATTTTTTTGGTTTTCCAACCACATACCCACCACCTTTCATAATTGCCATATCAAATTACGCGAGTTTTTTCATGACCAACACGAATACGAGGATCACACCAGATCTCATATCCTGCTTCAATTGCATCCAGACAGAAACTTACATCCTCTCCACACATGTCCTGAACAGCACCTGATTCAAACACCTGCATCTTTGGAGCAAACCATGGGTATTTCATCTCTTTGTTCTCAAAGACACCCTTACGAATCATCACCCATCCAAAACCTGTGTAGTCAACAGTGAAGGGCTTCTTACGCTGACTGATGCCATCAACCATCTCATGATTCATGACACCACCATTGTTTCTGAAGTCATCTTCATCCAACCAGTGTGCAACTGAGGTAGTCTTGCCATCTTCTGTGGAATACCATCCAGCAGAGATGGGATGATCCTTACCTTCAATTTCATTGCCATCCTGATCCACAGACTCTGCTGGAAATGCGAGATCAGCAAGCTGCCAGAACTTCTCAGTATTAAAAATAATATCACTATCAATCCACAACTGCCAGTCATAGTTCAGTTTGCCATCCCAGGGAATCTGGTCTGGTCCACGCAGGACATTTGCACCAAGGCACTTGCAGCGTGCAAAGTTTACCATGGAAGAGTAATCCTGACTGATCTGAATACTCATCCCATTCTGCACCATGTCAAAACATAGTTGCACAAAGTTCTTCAGAAAGGTATATGATACTCCACGACCAGGTAAGCAGAATACAATGGTCTTTCCTTTCATTCTTGCTTTAATAGCATCATAGTCCCATTCAGGTCCATCACCCTTCTTTGTCTTGGGCTTTGATGCCTTTACAGTAAATCCTTTTGCCATTGGGAATAGTTCACTCCATTTCAATTAGTAGTATAACAGTATATCTATACAGTGTCAATAAGAAGGTTCTTCACAATAATTGGGGGTTATCTCTACCATCTCATATGATAGGTCTTCATCAACATATTCTGTCTTCATGAGGCCAACCATGGCTTTGAGGTCCCTCCACTTATCTTCAAACTTCTCTGGGGTCAAGCAGGCATATACACATTTGTCCTTCAAGTAAATATGGTAAAAATTTTCTGGGCAAATTTTTTTCATAAGAATGGATATGCTTTTTGAATTATATATTGACATTAAAAAAGAGGTATATTAACCTCATGGGAACACACTTTTGTAGGTTAGGGAAGTATGCCTTTTTTCGTAGGGGGGGGTCACTTACGTCACGCCCCCCAGGGCACCACAACTTACCACAGAAAACACTGTGTTAATTCACAATAATACATGTTCTCTAAGTGTTACATAGGGGGCACACATGGCACCCCCACAGTGTATCACAGAGGGATCAGATTGTCAAATAAAGTGTATCAGTAGACTGCAGCAATTGCCTCCAAGAGTAACAACAATTCTGCCCCAGATTCACAGGATTCCAGTGCAGCAATAGCATCAGAATGTGTCATGATAAGTGTGTGTTAGTTAGTGTGAGATTAGGCAGTTTTAAGTCTTACCCAGGACTGTAAGTTTAGTGAATTATCTGTTCTCTACCTTTACAGTATAGGGGAGACTGCTGATACTGTCAAGTGCTGTGTGTAGGTTCTCAGAGTGTCACAGAGGTCCTTGACATTGGGGAGAGTGTGTGATAGACTGCTGCCTAAGATCACTAGTCCAGAGTACCTTTGGAGTACATTCAGAGTGCCTTCAGAGTTACTTCCAAGACACTAAACAAAACACAGAAACATATTTATAAACCCTTTTTTAATGTAT
>WTIV01000072.1 GCA_011525095.1 Methanobacteriota archaeon | reverse complement strand
TTCACTAACAATGCCATGATTATGGATTTCTCGTGGCCTCCATCAATTGACAAGGATGGAGTAGGTGAAAATCAGGAACTGTACGGGATGGAGCATTGGATCAGAGTTGCTCACAGGCTGGGCATAGAGTGGGACTACAGTTCAATTGTAACTCAAAGCGAGGTTCTGATTAGTGAGATTCAGAAAAAATTCATGAACGCCCTTACAGATAGATCTCGTTCCAAATTCCGAGCTTACATGTACCAAACTCTTGAGAAATTATCAGTTGAATGGGAGTCTTCCGAATATGTAGAAAATTCTGGAGACCAATTGGGTGCTTTTTCTAGAGAAATTGCAACTTGGATTTGCAATCAAGAAGGACCATTTTCCAGTAAAGATCTAACAGCAATGATGATGTCAACAAAAAGGCCCTTCAACACAGATCTTCTACTAAAAGTTGCTAACGATGTGAATGATACAATAAACAGTATCAACGAGATGTCAACTTTCCCGGGGGAGAATTCTTGACCATCAGAATTGGAACCCGAACCTCAACTCTTGCAATGTGGCAAGCAAACAAAGTTTCTCACTTGCTAGAAGCAGAGGGATTGGAAACAGAAATTATCGGTATTAATTCCCAAGGAGATCAATCCTTGGGGGGTGACCTCTCATCCTCAGTTGGTCAATTTATTCACTCTGTGGATGCAGGGCTAATCTCTCGTGATGTCGATATAGCGGTTCATTCGAGCAAGGATGTTCCTGTTGATGTAGATATGAGCATCAAAAATCTAGCATACCTAGAGAGAGGATGTACTCACGACCTTCTGATTTTTAGAAAGGATGAATCATATCCTACTTTAGAAAATTTACTTGCTTCTAAAGAAGAAACACCAATCAATGAAGCCTTGAGCATCATACCTAAAGCAGGAATGGTTGGGACGGTATCAGGTCGCCGACAATCATTCGTTCTCAGCAATCGCCCGGATATCATTCCAATCGCTGTTCGTGGCCAAGTCGAAACAAGATTGAAACGCCTATCTGAAGGCCGAGTTCATGGTTTAATTTTAGCAGAAATTGGATTAAAAAGGTTGTATGAAATAAGGGCACTTCCGGATTGGGTCTTGGAATTCAGCGCCGTCAGAATAGAGGAAGATAAATGGCCTACTGCGCCAGGACAAGGTGCCATATCAGTACACTGCAGGACAGAAGATTTTGACAAATTTAGTCATCTGAGGTCAACTTTGAACCATAGTGATACTGAAAATGACGTAAAACGAGAAAGACAGATTCTGAAATCTATTGGAGGTGGATGTCTCTACCCTGCAGGCATCAAAGTAAATGCAGATGTTGCTTCTGTACAAATTTCACCTAGAAACTGGAGAGAGATTTTCTCCAAAGGTCTTGATTTTCCTATTGAAAGATACAACGGGCCATCAAGCGAGTATGTCGCTCGATTACCGGAGTTTGTTATCGATGATGAGGAAACTATCAGTGATGGCCCGAAGCTGGTTTCCACTTTGAATTCTAATCGCCTTGCAACGGTTCTACAAAATAATGGCATTAATGTTGTAAACAAACCAGTTATTGATCTGGTGGCAAAACCAGAAAACTGGCCTCAATCATTTATCGATGAATCACAACCAAGGTCTAGTTGGCCATATCTTGTCTTAACTTCCCCATTCGCAGCAAAATGTGCAATAGAGGTCTCAGAACAGAACACTGACTTAAGGAGAATTCAATGGCTAGCAATCGGAGAAGGTACTGCAAGAGCTTGTTTTTTGCGTGGTGTTACAGTTTCAATATGCGCAAAGGCAAGAGATTCAACAGAACTTATTCAGTACATTGTGGAAAATATAGACCGGGGTACTAAGTTGATGATTCCAAGGTCGAATGTTGCAAAGGAAACTTTAGCGAGTTCTCTCGTTGAATGTGATTTTGACGTTCAATCATGGGTTGGGTATGAAAATAAAACTAAATCCGTATCAATGATAGATGTCGATTCTGATGACGTTTTACTCCTATCCTCACCGTCATCAGCTCGTGCATGGGCAGAGAACTCGTTACCCATACCTAGAAGTATACTGTGCATGGGAAAAACATCACTAGAGGAAATAGAATCGATGGACTATTTTGACGAATCCGAGGTTGAGGTACTGAAAGGACCAACCGCTGAATTTGTTGCAAATTGGTGGAAAGAAAGGAGAGATTAGATGAAGAGACGACCGAGAATAAATCGTTGGACAGCGTCAAGAAGAAACTTAGTTTTTTCAAATTCAATCAGGCAATCCCTCGTTCAGCCCCACTTTGTCGTGGCTGGGACTGGCGTAAACGAACCGATTGAAAGTATGCCTGGGATAAGCAGACAATCAGTTGATGTCCTACTCGAGACAATCGATAGCGATGTGCAAAATGGAATCCATGGGCACATGCTTTTTGGCGTGATTGACAATGCTCTCAAAGATTCAATCGCTTCCAAAGCATCCGACAGCGAAATGCCTCTGCAAAAAGCAGTTGCAGAGCTTAAGGAAAAGTATGGGAAAAATATTGTCTTATTCACCGACGTGTGCCTCTGTACTGCAACCGATCACGGCCATTGTGGTATAATTCATGACAATGAAATCGATAATGACTTGACTTTACCAGAACTCATAAAGATAGCAATTTCTCATGCTAAGGCAGGTTCTGATTATGTTTCAGCTTCCGATATGATGGATGGTAGAGTCAAAGCGATAAGAAAGGCTTTGGAAAATGAAGGGTTTACAGATACTGGAATCATGTCATATTCAGTAAAATACGCAAGCAGCTTCTATGGACCTTTCAGAGATGCAGCTTCATCATCTCCTGAACACGGCGACAGAAAAAGTCACCAAATGGATGTCAGATCAGGTTACAAGGAAGCAATACTCGAAGCAACCAGCGATGAAAAAGAAGGTGCCGACATAATTATGGTCAAACCAGCAATGACGTATTTGGACGTAGTGAGAAGAGTCTCAGACGCAGTCTCTAGGCCAGTTGCTGTTTACAATGTAAGCGGCGAATACACTATGGTGATGTCTTCAACAGAAGAAGGTCCTCAGAGAAAAGCAATGGTTCAAGAGATATTCTATTCCTTTGCCAGAGCAGGAGCGGACGTAATTGTCAGTTACCACGCCAGAGAAGCCGTTCATGGAAATTGGTTTGATTGAGGTGATATAATGCAACGCACAAAATCAGATTCCTTACACGAAGAGGCTCTGAATCATCTTGTTGGAGGAGTCAATTCTCCGGTTCGCGCTTTCAAGTCAGTTCACGGTAATCCGATTTATTTTGAGAGTGCATCTGGTGCAATCGTTACCGATGTAGACGGTAATGAATTAGTGGACTTTGTTCAATCATGGGGCCCCCTTGTTCATGGACACTCCCATCCAAAAATTGTAGAAAACGTGTACCAAAAGATGCTCAAAGGGACTTCTTTTGGTGCTCCGCATATTGGTGAGATTGAGCTTGCCAAGAGAGTCAAAAACAGAGTCCCGTTTATGGACAAAGTAAGGTTTGTTTCATCTGGTACAGAAGCAGTGATGAGTGCTGTTAGGCTTGCAAGGGGCTATCCTGGAAGAGATCTTCTCATCAAGTTCGAGGGCTGTTACCACGGACATGTTGACTCGTTAATGGTAAGTTCAGGTAGTGGTCTAGCGACATTTGGTATTGCTAGTAGCCCAGGTATTCCTAAGGATACAGTTGCCACTACGCTAGTAGCTCCACTTGATGACATCGAAGCGGTAGAATATTTGTTCAGTGAACATGGCGAAGAAATCGCCGCTGTTGTAATTGAACCATTACCTGCAAACAATGGTTTACT
>WTIV01000243.1 GCA_011525095.1 Methanobacteriota archaeon | reverse complement strand
ATTCAGGTCGTTATTGGCAATGTGGGCCCACCCCAGGGCAACCCAGGTGCCGACCACAGTTGGGGTAAGCTCCAACAGTGTTTCAAAAGTTGTTATCGCCGCACCGATTTCCGTGTTGTACATATGCACCAATGCTCGGTTCAGCAATGCCCGGGTGTTGTCTGGCTCCCGGGCCAATATACGCTCGATTTGCGGGGCCGCCTGGTCAACTTCCTGTTGCTCCATCAACCATGAACTGGTGACAACCTGAGCATCGATATTATCCGGATTCTTGGCCAGCGCTCGCTCAGCTGTTGCAACGGATTCTGCAAAATCCAGATATTCCATTTGCAGCAACGCTGAGCGCCCAATGACCCGGTCATCCTCACACCCCTCAAGCGCGGCAATTAACGCCCCTTCCACTTCCTGTGTCTTGCCAAGATTTATCAGGCAATAGGCCTGGAACAGCGGATTTTCGGAATCCCCCACCCCACCTTTTCTCGCAGCAACAAAATTGTCTAATGCCTCCTGCCAGCGATCCTGGTACGCCAGGGAAATGCCAAGATTGTGCTGCAGGACAGGTTCCGGTGAAGTTTCCTGCCCCTCCAAAAGGGATCGAAAAATGGTCTCTGCTTCGGCGAATCGGGCCTGGGAGATCATCAGATTACCCAGCCGGCTGTAACCCTTCTCGTTGTCAGGCTGAAGCTCAAGGGCGCGCTGAAGTAGGCTTTCTGCTTCGCTGAAGTGGCCTGCCCTGTGTTCCAGATCACCCAGATCCAACATCAAAGGGACATTGTCTGCATCGATTTCCAAAAAGCCCCTTAAGCGCAAGATACGCTCGTTCAGCTCTTGATCAGGCTTGGACATATCGACTCCGACTCTGTTGCTGATGGTTTAGGTGATGCAGGGTGCATTAACGCAGTGTGCCGCCCTACGTCTGATCATACCGCGGTTAGCCCTCCATATTGCCTTCATCATTAACAACCGCACGTATGGCCTCCAGAGGTACAGCCTTGCTGCGCAGTAACGTCTCCCGCAAAAACCGTGTCTTGATGGGTCGATCAATAAGCAGTGATGTGCCCCGCAGGTACAGTGCGAAAAGTTCCGCAAAGTCCTCAGCAGCATTCCGTTTGCCATATTCTGAGACGGGGTCTTCACTACCCCAGATGTCCACCACCCAACGTTTTTTTTCCACGCTATCGAGCACGGCAAAGTAGATATGGTGGCCAAGTTCATGAAACAAGACGTGAAACAGCTTGGCCCTGCTGTGCACGGCCTGTATCAGGATGGTCCGATCCTCCTGGCTGTAGACGCCGGACAAACTCACATTACCCGGTGCGCTCACCCAGGTTGTGGTGCTGGGCACCAGGGCTTGTGATAGGTAGCGTATGTGTGCCAAGCCCAAAAGCAGGTGTTTCGGCAGCATCTCCAGAACATGCGCCACGCTCTCGGGTGACGCCCATGGGCATTGCCTGAAACCCCATAAGGACACGTGGATATTAACATCAGCCCTGACCTCCGTTTGGTTGGCCTGGTTCAGTCCTTGGTCCATAGGTCAGTCAGCAAGGCCCAGTTCTTGGGCCCTGACCACCGCCTGGGTGCGATTCTTGACGCCCAGTTTTGCGTATATGCGGGTGGCGTACCATTTCACCGTACTGATCTCCAGACCGAGTTGTAGGGAGATGTCCCGGTTTCGGAGCCCGGTGCAAATTTTTCTAAGGATTTGGGTTTCCCTGTGATTGAGAGGATCCAGTTGCAGGGCCAGGGATGCCGATTTGGCCTGTTTTCCCCGAGCAATACCGGCCAGCAGACCTCCGGAAGCCTTGCTATGCGGTGCTCGTGCGGCCCCGGAGAAACTGCTCGGAATGGTCGGGTTGCCGGGTGAGGCCGTTTGCGCTGAGAGCGCTGAGATAAGCGCGCTAATCAATTCGGGAGAGATGGGTTGTCGCTGAATATTCAAGGCTTCATGGGCCCGCCGCAGGGCGTCAGCCATCGCATCATCGCCAGAGATCGTGATGCCTGAAGAAGGTCGCGCTTTACTGCCAACCGACGCCTTTTCGTTGGGCGCCGAGCCCGGGCCCATGAGTGCTCTAGCGGCCAACTCATCGATGGGAGTGCCCAGCGCCACAGCGCAGTGAATGGCTTCTGCCTTATGGCCCTCTCGGGCATACCACGCCCGCGCCATATCCAGAGTCCGGGGGGCTGGGTGTAGCGTGGCGAGCAACAGCCGTTGCAGGGATGGGTCCAGTTCCAGACCATCCGGTGTTTCTGGACTGGCCAGCAACCATCCCTGATTGACTAAAGTATTGATTTGATCAGGTAGAACTTTAAAGGCCTGCCCAAGTAGCGCTCGATTGAGCCAGGGTAACTTTGCTAGGGTTCTCCACAACGGCTGCTGATTTTTGAACACCTTGCCCCAGGTGTCTTGGAAACATGTTTGCATTGCCGCAAAGCCAATACTCTCCGACGCGTTTTCGTGCCTGCCGTCTGCAGACGCCTGACCCTCAAGCCAAGCACAGGCCAGCCCTGGCCACCCTCCACTTGCCCAGCGAAGCGCGCTGACGTCGAGCGGGTCCGGATTGCTCGTCGTGGCCGTTGATTTCAGCAGCATGTCGAGTTCGGCATCAGTACAGCGCGAGAAATAAACCCTCTTGCTGTCCGAGTCCCATGAATAATCCGAAAGCCCCGGGCCGCCAGCCACGGTGGATGCCCACCACGGATACGGGGCGACAATACAAAGCGGTTCCAGCGCGATGGAGGGTTGCTCACAGAGCGATGCCCAAGCTGAGGCGTTGGCGATATAGGTTACCTTTTTGCCTTGAATTGTAACGCTTTCATCACCCCGAAATGCGCAAGGGGGCACAGACACCAGCAAACCTTCGTCGGCTGGAGTGGATGCAAGGGCGTGCTCAAGGCGTTGCTGTAACCAAACACTGGGGAAGTTCAACTGATCCACCGACTTTTTTTGGGGGGAGCACCTTGCCCCGGCGCCGGCGGGGCACTGTCAGGCGAAGCTGCCGACCAAAGATTTTGTAACCAGACTCCAGCCTTCTATTAGCACAAACATCAGTACTTTTATAGGCAACGATATGGTCAGAGGCGGCACCATGATCATCCCCATCGCCATGAGCACACTGGCTGAGATCAGATCAATCAACAGAAAGGGCAAGAATATTACAAAGCCGATCTGGAAAGCGGTCTGCAGCTCACTGAGCATGAATGCGGGGATAAGCGTTGTGGTTTCAATATCTGCAAGGGATTTGGGCTGTGGCTTGCCAGACAGGCTGGTGATCAGGGCCATATCTTTTTCCCGGGTCTGTCGAATCATGAAGTCCCGCAGTGGAATCAAGGCACGCTCGGTCGCTTCCCGGGTATCGATCTCCCCGTTAACGAGGGGGGCGTAGGCTTCGGTGTTCATGCGCTCTATGACTGGCATCATGGTAAACAGGGTTAAAAAAAGGGCGAGGCTGACTATCACAGTGTTGGGTGGCGTGGACTGCATACCAAATGCGTAGCGCAACATGGATAAGACGATGATGATGCGTGTAAATGCCGTTACTACTATTAGTATAGCTGGGGCAAGGCTCAGCACAGTCAGGAGTGCGAGAATCTGCAGGGCAGACGACACCTCCACGCCAGACTCGGTGTCCGTGACATCCACGCTGAGCCCGGCCAGTGACGCCGCCTGTGCGGCCACATCAAATGAGGCCGTCAGCATGATCAAGACCGCAAGCTGGACAAACCTCATGCTTCAGCAGACTCTTTGCTGGTGTCTGATGCTATTTCCTTTATGGCGACACCCTGCCCGGAGTCACAAATAAGCAGTTTACGTCCTCCCAC
>WTIV01000083.1 GCA_011525095.1 Methanobacteriota archaeon | reverse complement strand
CGCTTCTATGTCCCCATGGAGGATATTGACTAATCTTGCACAAGCTGTGATGAGAAAGCGCACCTATGGCTCATGTGTACCCGTTTTCTGCACATTCAATGTCGAATCGCTAAATGAATTCGAGTCTATTGCAATGCTAGACCTAATCAAAAATGTCAGCATCGAAGAGGGGTTACAGTTCATAGTTGGAATCAATTCTAAGCCGCAAATCAATTCGATGATTGATGCCATTGAAACTCCAAAGCTCTCAATCTACAATACTGACTGAAATTGCGAAGTTGATACATAAAGCAACACTAAGGTGAGGAGCGAGGAGGAGAGAAGGTCCAATGGACTGATTTCAAGAGTGTTAAATATGTCAATGAGGTAAGGAATATTGCCTCGGAGCGGACAATTTTTTGCCTCGGGTAGCCCACTCTTTTTTTCTTCATACGTAGTATGAAGAAGAAAAAAAGAGTGTGGGCGGACTACTGAAGAATCTGGATTGAGACTTAGAGTTCTCTTCCAGATTCTGAGAAAAATCGTGGGGGTTAAATAGCCCTTATGACATTGATATTTGCTGAGTGGCAGTTGATGCCATATGCGCACCCTTGGAGCCCACATTTGAACCAAATCTGCTAACAAAATAGGACATTGTTTCAGGGCATTTGGTTAGAATAACAACTTCAAAAAACAAAGGAGGATATGATATGAACACAATTTACAAAGCGATACCAAATCAAACTAATATCAACATCACCTACCTAGACGAAAGTCTACAATTCATCGGTAATGATGTTGAGTCAATAACCGTTGACGAGGTAAACTACGGGCGCACTCTGATTCTAGATGAATTCGATTCACTAAAAGAAATCCACATCAAAAGGCCAGGCGCAGTAATTTCATTCAACAGCTTTCCAAAGCAAACCATCCGAATCAAAGGAGCGTTTGAAGAGATACGTGTAAAGGACGGAGACGAGTTTTACAACTTACACCGTTTTGGCTCAAACCCAACACTACCAATCGATACAATCTGGGGCGCTGTGGTGACTTCAGATGACAGAGTTGATTTTGATGACATGGACGCCCTCATGATCAAAACAAACGGAGTTGAAAAACTCGAATTGAACCAAGAAATCTCACACTTGACCATAATCGGTGACTCTGAATTGACCGAAATTATAGTCAAAGGAAAGCGAATTATGAGAAGTCTTACCATACACAGTGGACCCTCGCTCGAGAGTTTGCGAGTAATGCGTAGAGTGCTATCTTGTACCTTACGGAAGTGCCCTGTGATTAACACAGTAATTGGATTTGGAGATCGATTAGCCTTTAATCCAAAGCCATCTCAAGAGAACACTCTATCGATTGGAGGTTTTTGGCATCAAGTTCCAGGCTGGTATAATCAACAAACTGCACTGCTGAAGATCCCACACTTCAAAGCACATCTCACTGCAGAAGAAATTGTAGATTGTAGCGACATGGGTGGCATCAAAATCCAGGCTTATGCATATGATGCTCCGGGCGGTCAAATCCACTTCTCTGAAGCGTTTGGAATAGACATTGAAGAAGCATCTAATGGAATTGAAGTGCAGCAAGTAATCCAATTAATTGAGAAAAGGAAAGAGCCTGCCTTCAGAGCCTTAGAATCGTGGTGCAGGCACACTCTAGATTGGTTTGATCAGTACAAAGCTATGCGAATCATAGCATCATTGATTTCTCGAGGCTATGATAAGAAATCAATCATCAGTTTGCGCAACCTGCTGTCAGAGAAGAATTCTGAGATGCCGAAAATGATGAATGTCTCGGTAAACGATGGAAGGTTGGGTGGACATTGGCACAAATTCCCGTCTGAAGATTCTGATGAATGGGAAACGCCCATGAATTCTGTGATGCCATTTGGTAGAATTGACCTTGAGATTTGGCTGAACACAGACCTTGGCGTGGAATTCATAGGTATGACTAGGCAGTACACAGCCCCAAGTAACCACTACCCTAGGCGCAGGCTGCTTGTCTCTGACCCAGTAATTAGGAACCTGCTTACTGCAACACTTAGTGCTGCAAACACGGCAGGAAGAAATTCGCCAGCTGAAAACAAACTCACGGAACTGGCAGAGAGCCTCTACACAAAGTCACCAATCAATTGCGACCCCTATTGTTGTGAATTCACGGTCTACCACTTGTCCGTTTCTAGAGTTGCAACAAAGGAAACCATAGGAGCGCTTGTTGATGGGATCTTGAGTATGCAAACACCTGCATACGTCAGAGCTGCACTACTTGTTGGAATCGTAGAGATTACGAATTCCGCAAGAGCACAAATTGCGTTGATGAACCTCACATCTGAGAAGATGTTGAGTTTACAAGAATCAACGATCATTGACACGATATCAATTCTCGGCCAAGGCGCATTTACATCTGGAAAGGTGGAAAGATTGGAATGGCCATTCATAGAAAGTTGGGAGAACAAATACAGAAATTAGGAGGAAGAAAAATGAACACTACGAGCATAACAAAAGCAAAACAAATACTACAACACCAATTGAATATTTTATGGGACAATCCTGAGAAAGCGGAGGTCGTACCTCCGTTGATGATTTGGGGACCACCAGGAATTGGGAAGTCTACATTCATTCGAAACCTGTGTAAGGAAAACGACATTGGTTTCATCGATGTTAGACTTGCACAAAGAGAGCCTGTAGACATTAGAGGTCTACCGGTTCCTAGGGACGATCGAAAGGGAATCGACTGGATTGTGTCTTCTGAATGGCCCCGTGCTGATGATGAGGATACTCCGGAAAAAGGAATCATCTTGTTCGACGAGATTACAGCAGCAGACAGCACTCTTCAGGTCGCAGCCTACGAGTTCATTCTAGACCGAAGACTTGGCCAGCTTTACCAAGTTCCAGACGGATGGTATATTGTTGCTGCGGGCAATAGAACAGGGGATGCCGCTGTGGCAAGGACGATGTCAAGCGCTCTTGCAAACAGATTTTGTCACATTGAGGTTGGTTCAAACTCAGCCAGTTGGTTAGATTGGGCTATTGTCAACAACATTGACCCTCGAGTTACCGCTTTCATTCGATACATGCCTCAGAAGCTATTCTCGATGGAGGGTAACAAGGAGAGAGGTTGGCCGAGTCCACGTAGTTGGGAGCGAGTTGCCATGGAGTTGGAACTTGGAACAAAGAACGGATTGGATGACGACCTGATGCACGTGATTGTTGAAGGGTTAGTAGGCGAAGGTGCTGCTCTTGAATTCATGGCATTCTTGCAATGGAGTGAAAAAATTCCAGACATAGGTAAGATGCTGAGTGGAGACATTCGCGTTAAAATCCCAAAACGACCTGACCAGAAGTACGCGATGATTTCTGCAATTGTGCACCACATGAGACAGCATGAGCAACCAGAGAATTTACTGAATGGCTTTTTCGACATCATTACGGAATTCTCAAATGACTGGGCTCAGTTGTTACACCATGACATTAGTCTGCTATTCCGTTCTAACTTAGATTTCTTTGAAACCTTCAGAGAACATCCACAATATGCTGTGATGGCCAACAAGATTGTGATTGCTTGAGGTGATAATTTGTCTACGATCAATGACAAGAAAATCACTTTCTCTGCACCAAGTGAAGAAGATGAGACTGCTAAAGTGAAGGCCCTAGAAGACTGGACTAAAGACAGGATGATTCTTGTGAAGAAGTACCCGTTCATAGGTACTCTTTCGATGAATCTTGAGTTGATTCCAGTTGTAGACCACAGGTGTCAAACCGCATCGACTGATGGCAAGAGAATATTCTTCAATCCGCATTTCCTATGCGACCTAAGTGTTGAGGAAAGAATGACTATCCTTGCTCATGAAGTATGGCAT
>WTIV01000102.1 GCA_011525095.1 Methanobacteriota archaeon | reverse complement strand
CCGGGGGAACAGGTCAGGCCGGGAACGGAGCAGCCCTACCTGGGGCCATGGGTGCCGTGGGGTAACGGGATGGAGGAAGTCTGTGGATTTGGCTCATGGGTACGAGGGTCCACCCATGGAATTCCCACCTGCGCTCATACAAACTATTGTAAAAGAATGGTCTGATTTTCTAACGAGGTGGAATAATGGAATTAGCCACGATTACCTTTTGGTTCTCATCGCTATTCATATTTCCATTGTGGTTCATGATGTGGTTTCTTCCAAAGCACGACATCACCCACAAATTTGTTGGGGACGTAAGAATCTGTGTCTTTCCATTGGTCACCTCATACGCTCTCCTATTGTTTCCAAATGCACCCGATGTTCTGATTACGTTGGGTTCCCAGATGCCAACACCAGAACTTGTGGTTGATTTATTCTCTAGCGATGACATGGTAATTTTGGCTTGGTTACATTTCCTTGTTATGGATACATTCATTGGAAGATACATTTGGATGAGAATGCTAGCAGCAGGGCGACCAATTCAAGTTTCGATGCCAATTCTTCTCATGTGTATGATGATGGGTCCAATCGGATTATTGGCCGGTATCCTTGCTACCTTAGATGTCAAAGACGACATCTCCGTACCATCCAGGACCATCGAATGATGGAATCTCTGGCCACTCTGAGGAGATTGTTTCACCAGAACTTACTTCTCTGAATTGAAATTCGTGAGTTGTTACTGCTTTGATCTCTAATTCCAGGTTGACGCTATCTTTTGGTACAAATGAGACCTGTGCCTCAATTATTCCATCCTTGATCATCGGTTGACAATCGATTAGAAACTCGTCGTGTACTTCATTCCTGTACACTACTTCATCCAACCATTTCACGACTAGGATGTCAGTATTACCCTCGTGGGAAACTTCCCATCTTGCAACTTTTCTAGGTATAGAATTTAGGTCTTGACCCGGGGCTAGGACAATTGACTGCATACCATTTGTCATCTCCTTGAGGAGGTCATTTTGATTGCGTCCAAAGGCACGAATACCAATATCTGCTGTGGTGGGACGAACCCAGAAACTCATATGTTCACCTCTGGGAAATCTGAAGACTCCAAGCAACTTCTCCGAGACGATTTGCCAAGTCATCGCTTGTAACAGTGAAATTTTGTGTTCCACTCATGATACACTCACAAGCAGCATTTGCTAGGTGGGCAATATCTGTAACTTCTAGACCAAGGTTAACACCTGCGGCAACTGCTACTGCTGCAGCATCAATAATTCCAATCGCACCCCTTGGCTCTGCTAACGTGCAGGGTGCAGAGATTACTTGTTCGTCTTTAGTGTATACGGTAACTCCATTTTCTCCTTGAAGTACTACGAGGTTACCCCAATCATTCTCTTTAATCAGAATCTTTGCTGCTTCAGAAGAGTCACTACATGCCATTCTCTTTGCCATCAAGTCCAATCCTCTAGTCTGGAAGATAACCCAATCTGCACCTGCTGTTCTGTGAAGACCGGTTAGTTTTGGGTCACAAATAACTGGAACTCCTGCGACCTTTGCAGCATTGATTAGACGGGATGCACCTTCATCTGTAACGACTCCTTGACCATAATCAGAGATGACAAGCACGTCTGCTGAACCAATTTTTTTCACAGCTTGGTCAATAATGGATGAATGCGCTTCTGTGTCTATGGGTGTGTCATCTTCGATGTCCCAACGCAGAAGTAACTGCTGACTTGAAATCAAGTATTCTCTGCCTGCAATCATTCTGGTTTTGACAGTAGTAATTCTGTCTTCGATTATTGCAATTCCGTCGCAATCGACTTCTTCTTCTTCCAAAGCTTCTAGGATATTACCACCGGCTTGATCATCTCCAATTACACCGAAGAGAATTGCATCTAATCCAATGTTCTCAAGCCCTCTAGCAACGTGTGCCGCTGCTCCGACATCCTCGTATCTTTCAGTTTCCTTTAGAACTGGGACTGGTGCTCTTGAATTCAGATTATTTGCATAACCATGAATATATCTGTCTAGCATAATATCGCCGACTAAAACAACATCTCCGGACATATTTTTAATTTGAGTCTGGAGTTTTACTAAGCGGTCGTGGGTTTCGTATTCGATATCGCTCATTCCCATTGTATTCACCTTCTTTACTCATCTTTGTCTAGCAATTCTGCTAGTAAACTTGCATGTCTAGAATCTGAAATTCCAAGATTATTTCTCAGTGTTTTCAACATAGCATCTTCATCAGGTGTAATCATTCCATCTGCTAGTGCGGTTTTCAAAGTAGCCCTGTAAGTTATTGTATTTTCATCGAGAACAGGATCTGACTTTGCTTCTGACAATATTCGTAAATGGTTTTCATCATCGATCCCGAATGCTTGACGCATAGTTGTGAGCAATGCGATTTCATCCTCCACGATTTCACCATCTACTAGTGCTTGTCTCAGCATGTCTCGGTAAACATCTTCTGGAGGTGGTGCATTTTGCGCTTTCCTAGCCTCTTCTGATAGTCTTTCTACCCTTTCAGGGTGCATTCCCAAAAATGTGACTACTTCAGAAATTAGTTGTTGCTCATCTTTTGTGATTTTACCGTCTTCCCAGGCCCTAGCAAACATTCGCTTCACGAGACTTTCACCTGCTTGGGCATCTAGTGAGGCTATTCCTTCAGGATTGGACACAGGAGAAACGACAGGGCTGTCGTGGAATACCAATCCTTCATCGACATGTGAAAGAAGGTCCAACGTCATTTGACCCCCTTTTCTTAGTGTACCAAGAATGATTGATTCACCATTTACTAGAACACTTTTTGCTAGAATATTATCGCGCATATCTCCTGCTCTTTCTTTTCCCTTTGAGGTCAAGCCATAGACTCGACGTCTTTGTTTTGCACCGGGGACATGTCTTTGCCCTGAGTGTAGTTCATCACGTTTTTCTAAGCGTTTTAGAGTTCTAGGAACATGCTTCCTTTGGACATGAACAGCTGCAGAGATTCCCGCTTGTGTTACTGTAAACGGGGCTTCCCATTGCCCTTCGGGTAAGGGATTGTCAAAAAGGTGCAATAGCATCCTTTCTTCAGTAGTCATCGTACCAAGATAGCCGTCGACCATTAACCTCCCCGTATCTTAGGAGGAGGGGGAGGCACATAAGACTGGTCACTATGGGCAGGACATGGCGGAGGGTCGTAAGTCTAAACCAAGACCTAGACCTACTAGGCCAATCGGACTTTCAAGTGAAGGTTCACCGACAAAGCCTAACCCTCTCCCTGTAAAAATGGGAGAGGGGTGGTTCCTTTCCGCCCCACTATCAAATCGACTTTATCAAAAATCTGCACTGGGCAAGCCAGTTGATGGTGGAATAATCCTTACCAGTGAGGAAATAATGTTCTGTCATTGGCATCGTCACGTGCCATTAGAGGATGGCTGGGTTGATTCTCAATTGCAGCTCGACCCAGATTTTGCTCATAAAGCAGTGGCCTATGATGTTGTCAGAAGCGCTGGGGAAAAGGTAGTTCCAATTTCTGGAAAATGGTTGAGGTGGTCTCGGGAATCACATCCTAACAAAGGCGATGCCGATGCAGAAGTCAGATGGGCTAGGGCGAGAGAGGATTTGGACATCGATGATTTGCTGGAATGGACTGAATCAGTATCAAATGATGACATGAACGCAGAATTTGCTATTGTTGACGATGAAATGGATGTCACAATGTACAGAATGGAATTAATTGAACCCCAAGGCAATCTAGTACCTGCTACTCGAGATAATCATCCATTATTGGGGGTCGAGCACCTATCTCGGAAATTCCTAAGAGATGATGAATTGGATTGGATAAACGGTGTAGAAAACCCGGTTACGGACCTCTTTGGTGAGCTTAACTCCAGAGGATTACTAATGAGGCCTGGGTTCAAGTATGGTTGCAGA
>WTIV01000251.1 GCA_011525095.1 Methanobacteriota archaeon | reverse complement strand
AATTCTATAGAGGAATTGAGAATTTGGGCTGAGAGTTTAATCGAAGACCACGCTAAAGCGGCTCTGGAAAATGGAAGAGCCGTATTTGAGGACGCGATGTGGTCTAGAGGGGACTTCGATGAATCGTTTGATTTGGAGTTAGTTTCCCAAATGTTGCGAAATGGAATCTCTCTGCAATTGGAGGAAGTACAAGCCTGTTACGATGCTGGCGGTGGCGTCTATGAATTCGACATTCCCGCTCCTTGCTGGGAATCTCCTCCGCATTTTACTCAACCAGAAAAAGCAAACAGCATGGTTTCTTGGAAAGATGAGCCTCACGAGTTTTCCGATGAGATCACTTGGCAAGATGCCTGGGAAATAGCTCGTCCTTGGGTGAAGGACCCAAGAAATCCAGAGCCACAGAGAATGTACCACCCAGACAAATGGGCCGCTGGTGAGTGTGACCTTGTTCTAAGGTGGGATGGCAGAACTCGTATAGTGGACATAAAAATGGGAGACGGTGAAGGTAAATTCGCAACATCACTGCCCGGTCAGTTGAATTTCTATGCGTGGCTGTGGAATGAAACTCATGATACAAAATGCGATGGCTTGGAAGGTTGGTATCTAACGAATGGGTTGAGGAAAATTATCGATGTCAACCCACTGACAACCAGTGAATACAGAAGTATCCATGATAGGATGAAAGGTTGGAGTACCGACAATCAATTCCCTCTAGTTTCAACATGTGATGGTGAAGCAGGTGGATGCTTTTGGTGTTCAATTTCAGAGGTAGAATATTCACCTCCAAAAATCAGTATGCCTTGCGAGCCATTGTCTGCAATTCCGTCAAGAGTGAATGTCAAAGGCAGACTGCAAGGCGCCTGGGGTCCATTGCCTAATCATTACGGTGAACCAGTATTGGGGGCTATGATAAAAGCAGGGGACAAGATGGTAACTCTAGAAGAAAGCCAACCTAATTCATATCCTGCTATGCACGATTCGCCGCAAGATGATGTTGTAATCGTTGGAGCACTTCCCGGAGTCTGGAGAGGTCAGCCTAGGCTGTACCTCGATGAGTCTTCTTCGATTGAGGTGGAATCAGAACTTGAACTTACTAGAATGGGAATGCTAAGGACCAAAGCAAATGTCCACGGTGTTGTGTTATCTTGTTCGAAGAGGGACGGAAAAAGGAGTGATGGCAGGCCATGGTCTATGCTTTCATTCCATCTTTGGGATGGAGAAAGAGTTGCTGAAGTCGTTGCTTTTGGTTCAGCGATTAACGGCACACTCCTCTCGATTAGTCCCGGGTCTGAGATTAAGATCACATCTGCAGAGTTGGGTTGGAGAGAAGGATTGGTTCAACTTAGGATTGATTCCAGAACAACTAGGCTCGAAATCAAATCGAAGGCTTGAATAGACTCCATTCACGGCTTAGTCAATCATGCCGGTAAGGAGTGCAGACCCCGAGACTGACGAAGTTGGTCGATTCAACAGGCTATCTGCCTCTCAGGCCAATACTTGGGAAGACTGTCCAAGGCTTTGGTATTACCAGAATAAAATGCGGTTGAAATTCCCTCAGACGCCACCCCTATTTCTTGGAAGGGCTGTAGAAGAATGTGTTTGCAGGGTTTTGATGGAATCCCCTGGGCTTGTTTTCCCCAATGCTCCTCTTGATGTAATGAAAAACGGGGCCGACAATCTACTTCCATTATTCGACGATGAAGTACCGAATGATTTCCTTAGTTGGTGCGAGTCTAGAGTAAACACACACTGGCCGAAAATTAGAGATGAGATGCATGAGGAGTGGTCCAAAGATGCCAGAAAATCTGGCAATTGGCATGATTACGACATGGATGTATACCGTGATATGTGTGTAACGGCGCTAAGAATGCACATGGATGAGGTCATGGATTGCAAGAATAGAATTTCAGAATCAGAACTTACTGAATGGCGTGAAGGCAAGAGATTTGCGATTCCTGCTCCAGATGGTCGCAAGAAGGAGGGAAGCCACCCACTTGCGAGGACTGGGGAATGTAGCCTCGTGGAAGCTTGGGAGATTGCTAGGCCTTGGTTTGTAGACCCAGATGCTCCACAGTTTTCGCTAAATGCAGTTCATCCAGAGCACTGGTTCCAAGGAGAATATGACCTAGTTTACCGTCACGGAGGAAGGATTCGAATCATGGATCTAAAAGCTAGTAGAGGCGGAGGAGACAGAAGTGGAAACTATGTCGAACAACTTCGAATCTATGCAATGCTTTGGTCAATAACCCATGAAGGTCAGATTCCTGAAGCACTTGAGGTGTGGTATTTGGGTGTCGGAGTCAGAAAAGAAGTAGCGATTCCAAATGCAGAGGAAATCGATTTCTTAGAGCGGAAATTGAATGACCTTTGGCATGAAATAAAAGGTTCAGAAGTTACAATAGAAGATTGCCCCCCAATTCCAAGAGCCCTCAGAGGATATAGTGAAGGCGGTGTGAAAACCGAAGACCCAAGTGAATCAAGGTGTGCTACCTGTGATTGGTCTGCACTATGTCCAAACGGTACAGGTGATGACGACCTACCGAGTGGAGGCGTCCATCAACCACCTGGGGATCTAAAGGAATATGATTTGACTGCCTTCGCAGATTTAGTGCCAAGAGTCAGTATATTTGCAGAAGTATTCAGTGTGACAAATGTGCCCGATAAAGCACCAAATATCACGATAGAGAAAGATGGAGGCTTTGCCTTTGTCAGAATTGTTGCAGAAGAAAGTGAAGGGGTCCTTACTTATCCTGAGAATATCCAGAAAGGCGACACTGTGAGGCTTGTCGACGTTGTACCGTCAACAAATTGGAAAGGCGAATTACAGTTGAAAGTAGACCCATATGCTAGGGTTGAAAAAGCAGAATCAAGCGAGGAAGGCGATATTGGTTTGTTCGACTTCAGAGCTCGCTGGAATATAGTGGGCAGAGTTGCGTATACCACATTCAAGTCGGGTATTGGCAAGAACGGCAAGCCATGGGCTCGCAAAGGATTGGTATTACTGGATGAAACAAGTCGAGTTACGGTAGAAGGTTGGGATAATTCTTGGCCAAGCATCTACAATACATTGCAACAAGGAGACGAGGTTGCAATTCTCAACGTCTCGCTTGACGCATGGGCAGTAGACGTGAAGGCTAACTTAGAGAAAGGCAGCACAATCCACGTTATTTCCAGAGCAAGTGACTAATCATTCAGCCTCAATCGAGATTTCACTTTCAGAACCCGCCGCTTCAACACTGTCCCTCATCATGATCAAAACAACAAGCACAATAGCTTGGAATGCTGCTCCAACAATGAACAAATTAGGATAATTGTCATTTAGTAATTCTAGTAGTTTTGGCGAGACCATCGTGCCAGTGATTGCACCTATGTTTATTGCAGTCATGTACAATGAAAACTGTGTACCACCAAGTTCACTTGAGGTTAGGCTCATTAATAGAGCAATGAGATTAGCTCCTACAATTCCCCAAACAAATGTCCAAATCATCCAATAAGATTGCATGAATGAATCGTTACTCCAGTTACCTCTTAGGGCCGACCAAATGATTGTCATGATTGTTCCAACACCTACTGCATACATCATTACCTTATGAGATCCAAATTTCTTACCTAGGAAACCACCAACCAAGAATCCTATCATTGTCATCAAGAATATAGTGGCTCCTTTCAGTGCTAGATAATCTTCTTCAGACCACCCCAAATCTTCTACAAATACGAATGGGAATTGCATGTCGATAATGCCCATTCCACCTCCCATTCCGCCACCAATCCAGACGATTGCAGCGAGTAATAATGCCCATCTTGTTGATGATTCCTTCAAGACTCCTATTAGGCCATCCTTCAGTTCACCAAAGTTCATTGAAGAGTTTTGGTTTTGACTATTCTCGGTTGTTCCACCAAAGAAGCGTGAGTCGCCTTCTTTTTCAAGCACAAAGAATGGAATTAACATAAGAATGAACAGAAGAGGTATCTGTACATTC
>WTIV01000168.1:2854-3994 GCA_011525095.1 Methanobacteriota archaeon | reverse complement strand
GTATATTGACTGATTATAATGAAGTCAATTCATCAGGAAATCCAAGATATGATTATGCAAATCCAAAGATTGAATATATCAGATCAAGAATTATAAATCTTGATACAAACAAAATCAATGATCTCAATCTGTTTATGGAATTTGATAATGAGGATGGAGCAGTTGATGATAATTATGTTGAGATTGGTAAGTATGTCTTGACATAAAAAACAATATAAATAATAAAAAATAGAGGGGAGAGTGAACCTCTGGAGACCATATGGCTGTCAATAAAAATTTTGTAGTTAAAAATGGCCTAGAGGTAGCAGAGAATCTTATCTTTGCTGATTCTGATAAGGTTGGCATTGGGTCAACTGCTCCTCTCGCTAAACTTGATGTAAAAGGTAACATTAATGCCACTGATGTTTTTTCATCAGGGGTTACCACTGTTGCCACTGCTTTTAATGTTGGAACTGGTGGCACAATCATTGCTGGGACCACTAATGGTCTTGTAGGTTTTGGAACTGCTATACCAGAATTTATTGTTGACATCAAGTCACCTGTAAGTACAGGTCAAACCACACTTAATGTTTTTGGTGATGCTGTCATCTCTGGTGACATCAAAATTGATAATAATATTAATTTATCTGGTGTATCAACATTTGGTGGTGCTGCTGCCTTTGGTGGCTCTGCTACTTTTGGTGGAGATGTTACTATTAGTGGTAGTCTCAGTCTTTCTGGAATTGCTACTGCTGAAACATTTAGTGGATTCAGTAATCTACAGTCAATACATTCTGCAACCACAAAGGTTTTCAATGTAACTGTAGCATCAAAGAGTTCTAACCACAGATATGCTGGTGCTGGCTCAGGAAATGCATATTATGTTGATGGTATTGAAGCACCATTTTTGACACTGACACCAGGAAGAACTTACAGATTTCTGATGAGTTCTAGTGATATGTCTGCTCACCCTTTCAGATTCTATCTGGAAGCAGACAGAACCACAGCATATACTAATGGTGTAACATCCACTGCAACATACACTGAAATTACTATCACTGATACAACACCCACAGTGTTGTTCTATCAGTGCTCAAGTCATGCTTACATGGGCAATGCTGTCAATACAAACAGCAATGTTCTCTTTACCAGTGGTATTGC
>WTIV01000168.1:0-2754 GCA_011525095.1 Methanobacteriota archaeon | reverse complement strand
ACTGCTGCAAGTTTAGTTGGTGATGGATCTGGTATCACAGGATTCCCTGCTGGATCAGTTGGTGTATCATCAGGTGGAACAATTATTGGAACTGGTGCAACAATTATTGACTTTACTGCTGCAAATGCAGTCATAACTGCCACGCCAACATCAGCTGGTATAAGCACAGTTACTGTCACACCAAGTGTCTCACTTGGTCTGGTAATCGCAATAGGCGGTTAATAAATACAACTAACACATAAAGAACAATGGCAGAATCTTTTTCAAATTCACTAACAAGAGCTGCTGGCAGTGTCAACTCTGCTAGTGGTGGTGCAATTGGTGTCACCACTAATCTCATCACTGGTATTTCAACCAGTGGAGTTTCTGTTGGTGATCTGATTGATAATGCCAACTATATTGCTGGCACAAAGGTAGCAACTATTGGTGCTAGTTTGGTTACTGCTGATAGAGATTCAACAAACTCTGGTGCAGCATCAAGTCAGATTGTCAAATTCTTAGGAATGACAACTGCTTTTACATCAGCATCCTCTACTAAGAGCATTCTGATTGGTGGAACCTTTGCTAATAATACAAACAATCAGGTCAATCTGACTGTTCATGTTTTTGATAGTAGTGCTTCTACATCTACAGCACTAGCAAGTAAAGTTCCAGTACCATCTGGTTCTTCATTTGTTATCACAGATGCTGGTAAGACACTCCTTGAAGGTAGTGATGCTATCAGAATCTATTGTGATACTGATAATGCTATTGATGCAAGCCTCAGTATTCTTACAGGAGTTAGCTAATGGCAAATCAAGGACATGGATATATTGGAAGACAACCAAGTGAGTCATCTGTAATTGTTGCTCGTCAACAATATTCACCAAGTGGTGTCACAACAGATTTTACTTTCACTTCTGGTTATACAGTAGGATATATTGATGCCTACCTAAATGGTTCCAGACTTGTTGAAGGAACTGATTATAATGCTACTGATGGTTCAACACTAAGTTTGACCAGCGCAGCACAGAATGGAGATTCTCTTGAACTTGTAGCATACAAGAGTTTTAGTGTCACTGATGCTGTTGTTGGCATTCAGTCTGCTGGTTCTACTATCTACAGTAGTGCTGCTAATCTTAATTTTGTTGGGACAGGAAATACATTTGCTGTCAATGCACAAACAAATACTGTTGACATCAGTATCTCTGCTGGTGCTGCAACAACAATGGTTATTCCTACAAGATCTGGAACACCAGTGCTTATTAGATTAACATCATCAGATAAAACACTGACTGTTGGTGGTAGATCAGCTGATGTATTGGTCAACCTTTAATCAATCGTAAACCCTAAATAAAAGAAAAGCAAGAAAATGGCAAACAGATTCCCACTGATAGTTGATAGTTCTGCTTTACAGATCAAGGAATTGCCTGCGAGTGACAATCTTGATCTGGCAAATAGTAGCATTGTTAATGCTACTTCTTTATCTGCCACATCATTAACTATTGTTGATTCAACTGTAACAGGTGGAATTAATGCCACTGGTGTTATCACAGCATCAAGTTTCACTGGCGATGGTTCAGGATTAACTGGGGTAGCATCAACTGATAATATTATTACTGGAACTGCTGCCACATTTACTGGTGGCATCACTGCTAATGAGATAGATGTCACTGGCAACATGACTGTTGGTGGGGTTCTGACTTATGAAGATGTAACCAACATTGACTCTGTTGGAATGGTTACAGCAAGAATAGGAGTCAGAGTTCTTACAGGTGGTATTAATGCAGTTGGTGTTGTTACTGCTACATCATTTGAAGGAGATGGATCAAACTTAAGTGGTATATCTGTTGGACTTACTACAGAAGCAGGAACTGCATCTGGTATTGTTACCACAATCAATCTCACAAGTGCTCAAGACCACAAAGTTACTGCTACTGGTATCTGCACAATCACAGTAACTGGGGGAACTGAAGCAGACTCTCACACTTTAAGAATTGTCAATTCTGGTATTGCCACTGTTGGATTCAGTACATATTTCTTATTCCCATCAGGTGCTACACCATCACTACCAACAGCAGATGGAGCAATTAGTTTAATTTCATTTACAGTTCATAGAGCAGGGGCAATAGGTGTTGGAACACAACTACTTGCTGGTTCTTCACTTAACTTTAGCTGAGGGGATTAGATAAATGGCTGTTGCTATTAACAATTTTGCATCCTCCACTGAGGACAGAGCATCTGGTGCTCAGGTTTTTGATGGTAGTTTAAGATTTGATTCAGCTAAGACAACACATCTTGATAGAACTCCTGGATCTGCTAGTAATCGCAAAACCTGGACTGTAAGCTTTTGGATTAAACGTGGATCTCAAGCAGCAGGAAATCAGCATATATTTGACACAGCTAGTCCTTTCACAGGTATATACTTTTCATCAACCACACTTACATTCAGAGAATATAGTGGGGGAATGACCTGGCAGTTAGCTACAAATAGGGTGTTTCGAGATATTGGTTGGTATCATATACTTGTAAATTGTGACACAACACAATCTAGCAGTTCAGATAGACTTGCTTTGTATATTAATGGAGTAAAAGAAACAAGCTTCTCAGCATCATCATATCCATCACTAAATCATGATACCTCCTGGAATAATAATGCACTTCATGAAATTGGTAATATGGCTTCATCTGGTTATCTTGATGGAACGATAACTAATTTCTATTCAATTGATGGACAGCAATTGGATGCATCATATTTTGGATTTACTGACCCAC
>WTIV01000066.1:1980-4014 GCA_011525095.1 Methanobacteriota archaeon | reverse complement strand
GTCCAGGGTCTAATCGGAGACCCGCTTTTGGAAATGTTCGGAAGCCAGGAACATGCTTTCCACGGAATGGGTAGAGAAGATATCGATGTTAGATGTCTAGGCAGAGGCCGACCGTTTGTCATGGAAATGAAGAAACCTATCAAGAGAAGTATCGATGCAGAAGTTATTCTAGAAGCCATAAACTCCAGCGCTAACGGCAGTATTGAGGTCTCTGATATCCGTCCATCAAACAGAAGTGAGGTAGTCAGAGTAAAGGATACTCCGGCTGAAAAATCCTACACAATTCGGTACAAGATTGAAGCGATTACAGAGTCAGAATTCGATACTTTGACCCAAGTCATGGAAGTACCAGCCAACAATCAGGACAGGAACAAAAGAAGGAAGAATCATCACCGCCGCAAGAAACCGGAACCAGAGCCTGAACCAGAAGCAGAGGTGGATTATTCAGGCATGAAGAAGGCTGAGTTAGTCGAATTGTGTGTGGAGAAGGGTCTAGCAAAAAGTGGAACCAAGGATGTTCTAATCGAGAGACTTTCCTCATTCAAAGAGGCAACACTTCCCCTCCCAGATTCAGACTATGTTATGGAAATCATGACTAATTTACAAGGCTGTACTCTCGCCCAAAGGACTCCAGAAAGAGTTGCACACAGGCGTGCTGACAAGATTCGTAAGAGAAAGGTCCTCGAAACCTCCAACCCATCGATAGAGGTTGATGAGGATGGAAATATGGTCGCAGAGTTCAGTTTACGCTGTGAATCGGGCACTTACGTCAAAGAAACAGTACACGGTGATAGCGGAAGAACTCAACCTTCAATCGCATCTCTGATCAAGGCGAAATGTACTGTTGAATGGCTTGATGTCGCCGACATTCACGCTGATTAAGCGCGTCGCGGTGCTTATATGGGTCGGGCAGGTCGGCAGGTTGCTTCGAATGGTCTTATGACACGAGAAGCAGGAGTGCGATTACCATGAAGAGATCCAAAGGCCAACGCCAAGGAACCCGATCAATCCTACGCCGTGGACGTCATCAGAGAGGACGTGTCAACATCAGCAGAATCATGCACGATTACGCTGAGGGCGACCGTGTTGCTATCGTTTTGGACGGTGGACAACAAATGGGAATGCCTCACCGCAGATTCCAAGGTAGAACCGGATTTATTCAGGGACGCCAAGGCAAGGCTTGGGTAGTTTCAGTCAAGGACGGAAACATGCAAAAGACCGTTGTCGCACGCCCAGAGCACCTAAGACCACTGGAGTGATTTAGATGGACGATGAAGGTACATTCACAGACTACGCATCGGTCAGAGACATGCTTCTAGACGCTCAGAACCGCCGTGGCTTCCTGACTTACGAGCAGAAAGCAGCATTGCAGCACGCTGAATGGGCTGCAAGTGGCAACCGAAACGGTTACTCCACAGACCCAAAGGTCTTCAACGACATTTTTAACGCAATAATGGACATTGAGTTATTCCAAAAATATCCAGATTTGGCAGCTAAGTTGGCTGAACTTATGCCAATGCACGAAGATGATGTAAGAGCAGTAATCGCTAGCCGTCGTATCTCAATCGATGGTGGAGACGTAAGCGCTGTTCTAGACATCGTCCGCCAGCACGTCGGCGTAGAGTGAACAATACCGAAAACCGGTGATCAATATGCGTAACGACAACCGCGGTGGTAACCGCAGAAACAATCGTGACAGGCCTGACCCACTTCTGACTGTGGAATGGTGCAGAGTAATCGACCATCCAGAATCAGATGCAGCAATCGTAGTTGTCACAGAACCAGCACTTCACGTGATCAGACTTCGCCCAAAGCCAGGCGCAGCCCTACAGATGGTCGGTGCTAGAATCTACATGGGAATAGACCACTCACAGAGGGAAGTCGTACAGGACGTACTCGGATTTGCAAGAATCAGAGATCTGTCTAACGCTGCAAATCAAGAGATGCCAATAGTAATTCAACAAATCATCGAGGATTCCCCTGAAGTATTCATCCAGCAGTTCTTCAACAGAGCTGGCAATCTATCACTAAAGA
>WTIV01000066.1:0-1970 GCA_011525095.1 Methanobacteriota archaeon | reverse complement strand
ACTTACTACTGCGTCAAGGTGAGTGAATCTAATGGGCCAAGGAGCCCGTGCTCTCATCGACCGTTTGAGAATGCGTCAAGACAATGTCAAGGCATTAGGCCAACACTTTCTCAATAACGAGGAAGTACTTGACGAGACAATGGCATTAGCAGAAATCTCAGAGGATGACCATGTTATCGAGATTGGTCCAGGGCCCGGTGTCCTAACCGAAAGATTGCTTGAAACGGGTTGTAAGTTAACAGCAATCGAAATCGATTCAGGAGCTTGCGAATTCTTGAGAGATAACTTCCCGGAATTGGAACTCATTGAAGGCGATGCTCTAACAGAAAAATGGCCTAAGGCAAACAAAGTGATTGCAAATATTCCTTACCAAATTTCATCTCCTCTAATCGATGTAATAACCAGAAATCAATCGATTGACTACGTGGTCATTCTAGTTCAAGAAGAGTTTGCAGAAAGACTGGTTGTTGAGTGGGAAAGCGACAGAGGCAGCCTTGGAATGTGTACCATGCTAGATTGGGATTGTACCTTTGAGATGAGAGTTGGGCCTCATTGTTTCACTCCTTCACCTCAAGTCCATTCCCGGTTGGTAACTATGAGTAGAATAGAATCTCCAAAGAATTCCAAACTTGCAAAATTACTGATTCGGCAAGCATTTGCTCAAAGGCGCAAAAAACTACGAAATACTCTTTCAAAGGCTCCAAAAAGAATCTCCAGAGTTGCAGGATGGCACGCAAAAGCATATCGCGATGCAATGCAGCACATCGAATGCGATTTTATTGACGAGCGTCCAGAGGACTTGGAAATAGAAGATTGGTTGGAACTTGCTCAACTTTTGGAGGATGCTCGAGAGGCGATGGGTTGACATCTAACCGCCCGCTCGGCTCGTTGCGTCGGAGGGGTGCACATGGCAAAGAAGGACACATATCTGGCTTTACTTCGTCGAGGAATTGACGAAACTACAGCAATGCAATTAGCCGATGCTGGAATCAAAATTGGAGATCTGAAAAAGATCGATAAAACTCAACTGGTTGAAAACTATGGATTGAAACCAGACATCGCTGAAGGTGTTCTCGAAATTATCTCAGCAGGACCTCAGTCTCACGGAAAGGAGAGGTTCCTATCCAAGGTTCTTGCACCAGAGCGTAAGCCTGAGAGCAAGATTGAGGAATTGAAATTCAAGCGACAGCAGAAGGACGTTCTTTCAGAACTAGCGGAACAAAAAGAGCGCCTAAAACTAGCAAAGGTCGAAGCATTCCGTGCAAAGAAGTTGGTAATGAACCGACTTGGTAAGACCGTAGAGTTGATTGTAAAACTCGAAAATAACCTGCATGATGAAGGCAAGGATGACCAGAAGGTCAAGATCCGTGACCAATTAGAAACACGTGGACTAGAGGCTGCTCGTGACCACGAAATGCTAGAACTTGAGGGAACGCCTCAAGATATTGTAGACTTCAGAAGAAAGATTGTTCCAACACTAATCCTCCACGCTTGCCCAGAGTGTGGCGAAGAGATGGACCCAAGAACAAGCAGAAACCCAGATGACCCAGAAAACTGGTCATTCATCTGCTGGGAATGTGAGACTCCATTCGCTCCAGGACTGGCAATGGCCGTTGACAAGATCATGGAAAACGGTGGCAGAGTTGTCATCGACCCAGACGCACGCCCAAGAAACCCAGTTCCTCCTAAGCCAGCATCACAAGACTTTGCTACAATCAACCAATTAGTACAGGATGAATTGAAGCAGACTGGTGCAGATGCAGACACAATGGCCCAAGCAGCAGAGCAATCTGCACTAACCAGCGGATTGATGAGCATCGATGATTGGATCGACCAGACACTAGCTGCTAAGGGATACATACAGGCTCAAGAAGACCGTGAAGACTTCATCCTGCGAACTGGTGCAGGTGCAACCAAGTTCAACAAGTGGATGAAGAAAGCTGGACTTTACTTCAACAAGCAAACAGGCC
>WTIV01000093.1 GCA_011525095.1 Methanobacteriota archaeon | reverse complement strand
GGTGAAGAGTTGCACCATCTGCAAGCAAACCGATTGGAAGTACTACGTTTGTGCCTTTGATCGCCAGAGGCGCCCATGCTACGAATTCTAAGTCCCTAACCGGTAATCCGGCTTTCATTGCTAGGTCAAGACCTAGGCCAACCTTAGTGCCTGTCCAAACTCCTTCATATCCCCCATCTGCAATGATTAGACACTTTGTTTGGAGTGAGTTTAGAGAACCTGTTGTGAGGTCAAGAGCGATTAGACCGTTGATTTGTTGATTTGTGTGAACCAATTCAAGTGGGATTTGGTCACCTCTTCTGACAACGCCGTGCTTCATGCACTGCTCTTCGAGAATTTGTTGTGTTTCTCTAATCATAGAGTCGCCAGCGCCTGCTAGCCTTGGAAGTGAATGTCCTGATGCTTTTCTGACCAGAGGAATTCCATCTGCATCTCTGCGGAAGATAACTCCCCATCGCTCTAGTAAATCGACTTGGCGTGTTGCTTGAGAAACTCTCATCGATACGATATCTTGGTCGCAAAGGTATGCGCCTGCGCGAATTGTATCATCTCTATGTGACTTTGTTGTGCTCTCTTTCAGAGGTGCAGCTATACCGTCGATAGCCGAGTCGTTACCTACACCTAGGCTGTCAGAGGACATCATTAGAGTTGATGCGCCCCCCTTAGCCGCTGCTGCTGCCGCTCTGAGTGCGGCAGGTCCGTCTCCGATTACGATGATGTCCCATGCTTCCACGTACTCCACCTCCGGTAATTCAACCGAAGTGTGGGCATGTCATAAGCAACGCGCTTAGAATTTCAAGATGTTGAGGTTGATTTTTCTGAAAATGGCAACTCGGATTCGCCCCTTTTTCGCGCCTGCAGCATACGCTTGAGGCGCTGCTTAGTGTGTGTGCTTTCGCCAGCCAGTACCTCGGTTTTGATGATTCGAGAATCGATTACATTCTCGTCATCATCACGCAATATCACCTGAACATTACGCCTACCCTTGACATTTTCATTCCAAGCGACTCCAATCCACAAAACAATGCCTCTCTCTAGATACTTTGGCATCCAATCGAGAGCGTCCTCAACCAACGGATCTGTGATGCTAACCGGGCCGGCTGGAGCCGGGCAAGAGACCAATTCGAATCTGTGAACTTGAGATTCTGGAATGCCGCCCGGAACAATGACTTCAACTTTCAAGTGTCTATCTTCCTTTGTCTGATTGTTGAGGGCGATGAAAAGGTCGCCATTACGAGTACTGCAATTATCGGCCATTGCAATGTCCATTCTCCAAGGGCTTTTCGTGATAGAACTTGCACCAGATAACAAATCGTTCTGCAATCTGTCGAGTAAATCGAATACTTCGATTTGCCAGGCTCTGGCGTGTTGAATCAACCTCTGTAATTTTACCCAGTTGAATGGTGCACTCTCATCAAACAATAGGCTGTCAAGTTCCATTGGTTTGATGAATTCTTTCAATTCACTCATCGTTTCCTCATCGTTTAGATTGCCTTGATTATTGAGGTGTAAAAGATAGAGTAGCCTTTCTCTCGCTTGTTTCTTATCAACGCCTGGAAGAAGGGACTCTGGAAGTTCGCTTTCCCAAATGTTCCATAGAAGTGAATGGTCAGGGTCAAGGTGTGCATAGACGAGATCTCCCAAAATCGTGTCCAATTTTGTTGGATGGTGAGTAGGCGAATGCATTACCAAATACGGCAATTCATCACCTAATTTCTTCATTGAATCAGATGTAAATATCGCATGGAAAGATAGGGCTAAACTGCTAGTCAATGTAACTAGTAAAACCAAATTGTAAGCCAGTCCATTTGGCTCTAGCCCAGCTGCTACTATCAGTAAAAATATGGAAATAAATGCTAGAATGGTTGCTGTTGCATTGTGAAGGCGGATATCATTCAATCCTGCTTTGATCCTATCCATACCTGGTTCAGCAGTCATATCTCTCTTCACGCCTTCAATAATGGCTTCTTGTTTCCATAGCGATGAGCGCAAGGTAAGTGCGGTCATCGCCTTTTCAGCAGCATAAAACCCAGGACCGATTGAAATGATTAGAAGAGGAATCCATAGCAGTATCATCAGAGTTGGTCTAGCGAGTGGGTGGAACGGTGCAACCACGCCGCCAAGCGCTGTAATTGCCATCAATAATCCAACCACCTTTCTGGTAAGCAGAAGGCTAGGATGACAAGCGAACTTGCCAAACTTTACTCGGTTTTTCTCTGATGATTCGTATTCTAATTTTGACAGTGATATCGAATCTTGACTTCTATCGAAGTGTTTGCTGTACGGGTTGGGAAGAGTAGATTCCTTTCCAGGAATCACTTTCTTCATTGGCCCGTCCTCTGCCATGTTTTGCCCAGCATACGCGCTGGTATGTCATTTTTGGACAGAAATGACAGCGATAGGTTGTTCAAAGGGTTCCGCGCCGCTTGGCATGGACACGTGGCCCAGCTGGATAAGGCGGTGGCCTCCTAAGCCACAGATCGCGGGTTCGAATCCTGCCGTGTCCGCCATCAAACCGTTTGTGCAGATGCTATCTCTTTGACGCGGTGTAAGAACTCCTCGAGTTGAACTCTGCCGTGCATCGAAGTCTGTAGCCTAACATCGCATTCAGCCAACGCCTCAAGCAGTTCGCATAGCATTGATTCTTCCAGTAACAAACGCCCGGTTGTTAGTAGCCTGTGCATGTGCATGACTACGTCCTCTGCTTCTAGAGCGTGTTCGCTCATGAGTTGGTCAAGGGCTCCTAATGCGCCTTTCAAAACTCGGCTATTTCGACCGCCTTTTTTCTCCCAGTGGAAATCGTGTATGCGCCCTCTTAGTGCTTCTTCCAATACATGTTGAACTCCAACCAAAGTCGTCGCTGCAACCACCTTTTGGAGATTCTTTCTATCATCCAGGCTACCCCTTCTTCCCAGTAATTCACACAGGAATACTGCTCTTCTAAGATTACCATTCGCTACGTGAGATATGTCTCCTAGTATTCCTCTCACTGGCTCTAATTTTTCGCGCTTAGACAATTCCTCTAATCTGCTGGTGACAATTTGATTCGGGGTCGCAGGAATTCTGATTTGTTTAGATCTTGAGCGTAAAGCATCGATTATTCTCGAAGGCGACCTTGCTGTGAATATGAATCGAGATGTGGATGATGTTGATTCCATCATCCTTCGCAAATACGGTTGTCTAGTTGGCCCCAGATGGTCAGCGTCTTCGATTATGATTAGACGAGAAACGTAAGATTCCCCATCTTTTCTCATCTCACGATTTTCTTTTCCAGCGGGAGGTGCATCTCCTGCACTGGCTACAGTAAGATTAGCATCAAAGGAATCCAGAGAAGACCGCCCAGCCAAAGTATCGCTTGAGGAGGTGCCCTCTGGTCGCAAGAAATCTTCGAATTTTTTCATTGCACCAGCGCTTTTTGCCAAGTCCCTAGCCTGTAATACATGAGTTGTCGATTGCCAAGAAGGGCCAAGAATCTGCCTAGCAACGAGACGCCATGCAGCGGTTTTTCCCACTCCCGCAGGTCCTGCAAGAATCAGATGTGGAGGGTTTGCTTGAACTGAAACCCTCTCTAAATTTGTGCGGATTGATTCATCCATCGCCAATTCGTCGAAACGACGAGGCGCGTATGTCTCAAGCCAAGATGCCATCAATTAGAATACAATCGAATGGGTCTTTCAACCCCTCGGTTGTAAGGAATCACTCTGCGTCCAGGATTTTGTGTCCTGTTCTTCGCAACTTGATGAAGATGCGGGAACCACATGCTTTGCATGTCATTGCTGGTTGCCACTTTCCTTCACGGTCACGAGTAAAGCTCTGAATAGCGCCACAATTTGCACACTTGTAGTCAACTGTAAGGTCAGCCATATCCTTCACGCTCATCCCCGCGACCGGCCTCTCCTCTTTGAAGGTGTCCTTTGATGCAGGCAATGTTCATGGGTGTAGTGCGGCTAGAGATGTGTATGGCAGAAGACAAACTGGTCATCGATGTAGTCGATAATGGCGGCCAGTGGACTCATCG
>WTIV01000065.1:2029-4039 GCA_011525095.1 Methanobacteriota archaeon | reverse complement strand
TATACGGTTTAAACGCTCCCGAAACCTTCCTTTCATACCACTGTAGGATTCACGTTGACCAGGCGATAGAACCTCGAGACTTGGTTAGAGAATTGGTTGCACTTCAGTATGAGAGAACCACAACAGACCTTGAGAGAGGCCAAGTCAGACTCAGAGGAGAGAATCTAGATGTTTGGATGCCGAGTCGTGATGACCCGCTAAGAATTCGATTTGGATTCGATGGAGTCGAACACATCCAGATTTGCGACCCCGTTTCATGGGAAGTTCTAGATGAGTTAAATGAAGCATGGATTCACCCTAAGGAATTCTTCATGGTATCCCCAGAGAGATTCGAAGAGGCACTTGAGAACATAGAGACCGAACTCGATGGAAGGGTTGCAGAACTCAAGAGCGAAGGCAAAGACATCGAAGCACATCGACTACAGCAGAGAACTCAATACGATCTCGAAATGCTTAGAGAAGTTGGACACTGTACAGCAGTTGAGAATTATTCGATGCACTTTGATGGCAGAGATTACGGAGAGAGGCCATACTGTTTGCTAGACTTCTTTGCTGCTGCTGCCAAACAATTCCACGGAGACCCGAAGAAATTCCTTGTCATTATGGATGAATCTCACGTTACCTTGCCGCAGGTCGGTGGAATGTACTCGGGAGATAGAAGCCGAAAATTGAATCTCATCGAACACGGTTTCAGACTGCCGTCGGCTGCTGATAACCGCCCTCTAAAACTACATGAATTCCAGAATTTAGTACCGCAGATGCTGTACGTAAGCGCAACACCAGGAGAAAGAGAATTACTGCATCTTTGTGAAGTCACAAATCAAGATGCACCAATCGGACTGCGCCACGTCGCAGGCGGCGGAGGAGTTAACGACCCTGAATATTCCAAGAAACACCCCGATTCAGAAAGCATGTATGACATGCTGCAAATGATAGATGAAATTCCAAGGATGGAAATACGCCCTACTGGCCTTTTAGACCCTGAAATTGAGGTAAGGGGTACAGAGGGACAAGTTGCGGATTTACTATCTGAAATAAATGCAAGAATCGAGAGGGGTGAGCGTACTCTAGTCACTGTTTTGACTATAAAATTCGCAGAAGAAGTCGCCGTTTATCTAAACAAGATGGGCATTAAAGCACACCACCTACATTCGGAAATCGACACCATAGAGCGAACTGAGATCCTAAATGCTCTGAGAATAGGACATATTGATGCTATAGTTGGAATCAACCTGCTCAGAGAAGGCCTAGATATTCCAGAGGTTAGTTTGGTGGCAATATTCGATGCTGACCGCCAAGGTTTCCTTAGAAATGAAAGAAGCCTACTCCAGACTATCGGGAGAGCTGCTAGAAATTCCAACGGCAAGGTGATTTTGTATGCAGATTCGATGAGCCCGCCGATGACTGCTTCAATTAGACAGACCTTGGAAAGAAGAGAAAGACAAATCGCTCACAATGAGAAATTTGACATCACTCCAATGACTATCAAAAAGGCGCTTCCACAAATGGGAAGCGACATTGACGATTTGATTGCTGGTCCCGCCGGAGGCAAGAGATTAGTCGCCTCAAAGGGAGGCAGAAAAGACGGAGATTGGGCGTCCAATTTGAAGGTTGGAGCGGGTAAATGGGCAACCTCAAATTCGGTCACAAGCAATATTTCGCAACCAATTGAAGAATTAAATTATTCAATTGAAGAATTAAAGAAGATGATGCACCAAGCAGCGCTCGAATTAGACTTCGAAAGAGCAGCGATGTTGCGTGATAAAATCCATGAATTAGAACACCAGTAACAGTCATCGGTTTCATATGCGAATACCACTCGCATTACACCATGGCAATCGACCCTGAGTCATTTGATGAACCGGTCAAAGACTATGATTTCTCATCACTAACCACCGCTGCCTCTCTTATCGACCAGATGGCAACAGCTGGTGGATTCACCGCTACTAAACTCGCCTATGCAAGAGACATTCTAGTAGATATGAAGAAGGAAATCGATGATGTCGATGG
>WTIV01000065.1:0-1929 GCA_011525095.1 Methanobacteriota archaeon | reverse complement strand
TTGATTTATTGGGCTTACAAGAACAAAATTCCAGTTTGTATTCCTGGAATTACAGATGGCAGCATAGGCGCTCAGTTATTCATGTTCAGACAGAAATACCGTGATTTCCACATTGACACCCTAGCCGATGAACAGATAATGAGCGACCTAACTTGGGACGTTGAGAAATCGAATGCTCTAATGGTGGGCGGAGGAATCTCAAAGCACCACGTAATTTGGTGGAATCAATACCGTGGCGGCCTTGATTCAGCAATCTACATTACAACCGCCCCAGAGCACGACGGTAGTCTCTCAGGTGCACGATTGCGTGAGGCAATTAGTTGGGGTAAAATGAGACCTGAGGCTCCAAATGTGTGCGTAGAAGGTGACGCATCGGTTCTACTGCCGCTACTAGGAGCAGATCTATTCAGAGGTGAATAAATGCGGGCGATCTTCCTTACACTGCTAATGGTTAGCGCATCACTGGCCGGATGTTTCGGTGAAGAAGAGGCAGAAGAAGCTCCTGAAATCAGAACTGTCTGGGATTTCGAACGACCAGAACTAACCTGGTACCACTTTGCAGACGCAGTTGATGCTTGGGGCAACAATGAATTCGGCTTCAAGGAGAGAAACACACCATTCATGGCATCTGGCACATACTATGGCATAGGAATGTCAACATTCGAACCAACTATGGGTATTACACTTACAGATACGATGGTAATGAGTTCCTATGGAAACGGTCCTGGTGGATCTACAGCAGTAGTTTCCTGTGACTTAATCGGAATGTACGAGACGCTATCCTACTCATGTGAGAATGTATACGACCCGCTACTACCAATCGTCAATTCAAACGACCCTTACATCTACGTCGACCCGTGGACTGGCCGAATAATGAAATTCGACATGCATGCACTGCTTGGCATGACTGTTGAATGGTCTGATGATGATGGTGCAAGTTGGGATGGTCCAAGTGTTGCAACGCAGATTTACTCTGTCCAAGACCACCAAACGATAGCTAGCAGCAATATGCCTGCATTCGCTCATCCAACAACGTGGATGTTCTGCATCAACGGAAACGCACCTCACCCACTCTGTTCGTCCAGCCAAGATGGAGGTGCAACATGGGGCCCAGAAACCTCTGGAGCACCGGTTACATGCAATTCCGGAGGCCTTTCTGCTCACTTGGTGGGTAGCGTTGATGGAAACTTCTACCGTGGCAACAAAGGATGCACTGGAGACGGATATTCCGTATTTAGAACAACTAATGCAGGGATAAGTTGGACCGAGCACGTGCTGCCAACAACAGAGACAGGCATCGCCGATACTTGGAACGCTGAAGAAGCACAGGTTGAAGTAGACACAGAAGGAAACGTCCACGCAATGTGGATGGGACTCGACAATATGCCTTACTGGTCATATTCAAGAGATCAGGGCGATACATGGTCTAATGCAACAATGATTGCACCACCTATCAACTTGTCAGGGACTGGATTCCCTGTAGTTGTAGCTGGCGATACAGGAACAGTAGCTTTCGGCTATGTAGGTGAGACCGAAGGAGAAGATGAGGTGTGGAATGCATACCTTACCTATGCAACTGATGCTTTCAACGAAACTCCTCTATTTACTACAGTGCAATTGAATGGTGATGACGACCCAATAGACACAGTGACCGACTGTGGTTACAACCGGTGTGGCGGCCTAGGGGACTTCTTGGACATCCGAGTTGATGCTTACGGCAGAACTTGGTTCTCTCTATCACACAATATTGCTGATATTGGCATATTCGCAACGTTCGATGTAGGTCCAAGCCTACGTGGCGATACGATTTTCATGCTACCAGAGATGCCCGAAGGCGGCCCTCAGACCCTGTGAATCCAACGATCAATTCACATTCCATTGACAACTCAGCACTGAAGACACTTTCGTCATATCAACCGCAACATCTTG
>WTIV01000257.1 GCA_011525095.1 Methanobacteriota archaeon | reverse complement strand
AGACAAGTGTAAGTGACACTTCAACCGTATTTAGTTGGGCAAACTTTGCATGGTTCACAGAAGGTGCAACAACAGAAATATCCCTGTATTCTCTCAATTTTGGATTGTATGTAGACCATGTCACGGTAATGCTTCTCTTTGTAGCATCATTCTTGTGTCTACTCATCAATATCTTCAGCATAGGGTACATGAATACCGATGAGGTTAACGACAATAAGAACCACAGATTTTATGCAGAGTTTGTACTATTCTGTTCAGGAATGCTTGGAATGGTCCTCTCTGACTCATT
This sequence comes from Methanobacteriota archaeon, assembly GCA_011525095.1. GTDB lineage: Archaea > Thermoplasmatota > Poseidoniia > Poseidoniales > Poseidoniaceae > MGIIa-K1. The sequence continues at coordinate 3,758 of WTIV01000257.1, read as the reverse complement.
CCTTTGGCTATTCATATTCTGGGAATTAATGGGTCTGTGTTCATACTTGCTAATTGGATTCTACTATGACAAGCCAAGTGCCGCATACGCAGCAAAGAAGGCATTCTTGACCACAAGGGTTGGAGACGTTTTCCTTGTAATCGGACTAGCGATGTTGTGGAATCTATTCCAACCATATGCAGGTGGCGGAGATGCTCTAGCATTTGCTACGGTGTTTGATCATTCAAACCTACAGATGCTTACTGACGCAGGCAAGCAAGGTGCCCTACAGTTAGCCCTTGGATTCATGTTCATCGGTGCAGTTGGTAAATCTGCACAATTCCCCCTCCACGTTTGGCTTCCTGACGCTATGGAAGGACCAACTCCGGTATCTGCACTTATTCACGCAGCAACAATGGTCAATGCAGGTTTGTACCTTGTAGCAAGAATGTTCCCAATTTTCGGGGACTCTGCGATGATGGGAGAGTTCAGCGATCTAGCATTCATTATTGCTTTAGTCGGTGGAATTACTGCTTGTATGGCTGCTTTGATTGCATTTGTACAAATGGATTTGAAGAAGGTTCTTGCTTATTCAACGATGAGTCAATTAGCTTACATCTTTACTGGTTTAGGTGCTGCACTTTGGCTAGCAAATAGCCTTGATTGGGGAGAATACCCGAATAAAGGAATCGTAGTGGTTGCATTTGGTGCCGCTCTCTTCCACTTATTCAACCACGCAATGGCAAAAGGAATGCTGTTCATGGCAAGTGGTTCAGTAATTCACGAGATGCACCATGCCCACCATGATTTGCATCACCACCACCATGACGACGACCATCATGACGATCACGGTGACGACCACCACGACGACCACTTTGATGCTCAATCGATGGCAAACATGGGTGGATTAGCATCCCGTCTACCAATTACTGCTACTGCAATGTTTGTTGGTTCAGCATCTATCATCGGAATCCCGCTCATCGGTGGATTCTGGTCCAAGGAAGGAATTATCGCTAACACTTGGAGAGTTGCAGTTGAGCATGATCCAAGATTCTACATTCCTGCGTTCCTAGTTCTGATTACTGCAGGAATGACCGGATTTTACATGTCAAGAATGTGGTTCATGACCTTTGCAGGTAAGCCAAAGACAGAGGTTGCAGAACACGTTCACGAACAGACACCATGGATACCAATTCCTTTGGTCATTCTGACATTCATGACCCTAAGTGCTGTTGTCCTTGCAGGTATGCATGCAGGACACTGGCTTGGTGACTTTGAGTCTGGACATTACACCAGTTTCATCGACGGAATTGGATATGAAATGGAACACGTATTCCTCAATCCAGATCCTTTCCTAATGGTACTTACATACGTTGCAATTGGTCTATCTCTAGTACTCGGGCCATCCTTTGCAATGGCTCTTTACGGTGGTAGCCTAGATGGAGACCAGAAGGCTAAGCCATGGATGCAGTGGGCAATCAACCTCTCTGCAAGAGTCAACAAGAATTCGAAATTCGATAACACTGCTTGGGCTAATTCAAGTCTAGCAACCTCTCTACACAAGAGGTTACACTTCGATGATGTCTATGACGCAGCGATGTTGAAGATAGTTGTCGGATTCGCCAAGTTATCTGCTATATTTGACACCAAATTCATTGATGGTGTAATCAAGACAATCGAATCAACGAGTCAAGAAGCTTCCAGAAGAGTTCGTTCTCTAACAACAGGTAGCGCTAGAGATTACATCATGATGACGGCCCTTGGTACGTTGGTAATCTTCATTCTACTATGGGGGGTGGCTTGATTGAGTAGTAACCAAGCACTTGACATCAAGAACAAAGAGTTCATGCTAATTGGAGGACTGCTGATAATCGTTGCAGGATTGATGGCATTTTTCCCATCGATGAGCGAATCTGATACATCAGTGGATTGGATTAGCCTACCACTAGTAGGATTCCCAATTATCGTGAGTTGTATTCTACTGGCGTTCGCTAGCCAGGAGACAAGAGGCAGGAAAGAAGTGATTGCAGTACCAATTCGTCTGTTTACATTGGTAGCGTCTCTGATTCCTCTGGCAATTTCCACAGCACTATTCTTCGATTGGCTAATTTTGGTCGATTGGGATTTGATGTACAACGAATATGCGCTCGAGAAAGAATACGTTTGGATTGAATCAATCGGTGTATCTTGGCACGTAGGAATGGATGGGTTGTCTTTCCCAATGGTTTGGTTGACCACCTTCTTGGTACCAATCACTATCATAACAACCTGGAATGAGAAAGATGGAGCAACCTACTACCCTCTTCTATTGATGATGGGTGGAGCTCTAATCGGTGTATTCGTCGCTCTAGACCTCTTCTTGTTCTACGTATTCTGGGAATTGACTCTAATTCCAATGTTCTTCTTAATTCTAAAGTGGGGAGGAAAAGACAGGAGATATGCTGCTCAGAAATTCTTCATCTACACATTCTGTGCTTCGGTAATCATGCTACTTGGACTGATTACACTCTACTTCCTTCAACCAGAAGGAAGCGGGGCTCAGTACGGTACTGTTACCGGCAGAACATTCGATATGACTGTGCTATTCTCTAATGCAACAGCATACAACATGGGAGACAGTGTCTTCCTCGGCAAGGATATGCAAAACATTCTGTTTGCTATGCTGATGATTGGATTCTTGGTAAAATTACCAGCAGTACCATTCCACACTTGGCTTCCAGATGCGCACGTTCAAGCCCCTACCGGTGGCTCTATGCTTTTGGCAGGTGTCATGCTAAAGATGGGTGCATACGGAATGCTGAGAATTCCTATCGCAATTTTCCCAGATGCAGTGGTATACTACCAAGACGTGATTATGGCAATCGGACTAATCTCTCTTGTTTGGGGTTCAATCGTTTGTTTGGGACAGACCAATCTGAAGAAGATGGTTGCCTACTCATCGGTTTCACACATGGGTGTAATTCTACTGGGTATCGCAAGTATGCAGCCTATTGGATATGCAGCAGCACTATTCATGATGTTCGCTCACGGAATCATCTCTCCTATGCTGTTCGCTGTTTGTGGCGCATTCAAGCACCACTACCACTCTATGGAAATCGGCGCAATGCGTGGAATGGCCAAGTGGTCACCGTTCCTTGCAGTGTACATGATGTTCGCATGGATGGCAAGCCTAGGTCTACCTCTGTTAGCAGGATTCGTTGCTGAATTGATGGTTATGATTGCATTCTGGCCTGAATACGGCTGGTGGATCCTTCTGCCTGGTGCAGTTCTAGCAATTACAGCAGCATACTATCTTTGGTCTATGCAGAGAACAATCTTTGAGGGTGGAGATGAAGGACAACCTCCAGAATCTCTCAATGGTGAAACACCACCAGACATCACTCTATCTGAAAACATAGGAATGATCATACTTGCAATATTCACAGTAATCTTTGGTATATTCCCATTCATTGCGCTAGGAATGATGGACCAATGGACTGTTGCCTTCTTCGAGGGTGTATTCAACTTAGGAGGGATCTGAATGGAGGTAGAGGTTTTCAGCAATGATTTCTGGAAGGCTTTCGCTCCAGAGACTATCCTAATTTGTGGACTGCTGTTGATATTCATTATCCCAAACTTGGGTAACTCAAAATTCCGCATTCCGCTGACCAAGGTTAGAGTTCCTTGGTTCCTCGGAGGTAGGAGATTCAAGTTGACAGGTTCGCCCGCTATTCCGGGTATTCTAGCTACTGGGACCCTGTTTACTGCACTAGGAATGATGGTAATCGAGGCCATAGACG
>WTIV01000109.1 GCA_011525095.1 Methanobacteriota archaeon | reverse complement strand
CAAGTAAGACAGATCGGGTTTCTACATCCCCTTTTCGGGCATTTTCGAGCTGCTCTGCCTTCAAAGGAGCCTCCACAATTTGCGCATTGATTGATTTCTTTTTTTCTTTGATACGGCCTAGTATCCTCTTGATTATCTGGGTCGTAAGGTATAGCACCATTCTCTATGGCTAGTGTTTGTTTTTCTGTCGGAATCCATTCACCGTTGACCAGTTGCCAAAACCCATCATCAGATATGATGAGCCCTGACATGGTGATGCATTATGCATTTCACGTATGAATAATACCTCAACGGGTTGTTAAATTTGCTTAATTAAAGTGCTCGTGCCGGGATTTGAACCCGGGTCGAAGGCTCGAGAGGCCTTCATGATGGGCCACTACACTACACGAGCGGCAGCCAACCGACTTGTCACCTGTATTTATTGTGAACGGGTATGGTAAATCTTCACCTTCAGAAAAATGTGAAAGTGAAACAGGCTTGCAGTGTCATTCGCGACTACTTTCACTTTTACTTTCGTCTCCTCATCTGCGCTTGATATACTCGGCCTAGATAGTACATGACATGAACACAAAACTACGCTTCTCTGACCTGGTTTCAACCGGGGAGGCAAAGAGCATGAACACCAGATACAATACACACATTGTATCAACCGACGGCGATTGGGATTGGCAACCACTGAAGGTTGAGGTTCCTGTCACCTGGCAAAATCTAGCACGCAGAACCAGAGGTGAGGCGTGATGAGTAGAACAGGACGCCTACGAAATGAGATCGCCCAGTACCTAGAAGACAATGGCGTATCCAACACAAGTCAAATTCTCGAACATATCAACAAGCGATTCCGCTGGGGAGCTACAATGAACCAGGTTGGAAATTTACTCGCTAGAGATAGAAGATTCGAGAAACTCGGAATCACTGAGGGCACGACTATGGCTGGTTTCCGTGAAAGGGTCTGTATCTGGGCCCTTGCAGCGAACTAACCATTTACCCCTGTCATCCCCCTAAGGTCTGATGTGGCGCGAGATTGTTGAGTTATCCCGTCCTAAAAATGTCGTATTAGCGGCAATTACGGTTCCTCTTGGAGCTCATCTCGCCCTCAGTGGTGCTTGGTCAACTCAAGCACTCAGTCTCGTAGCCCTTCAGACCACCTCTGCAATCTGCTTCATGGCTGCAGGAAATACTTTCAATGACATTGCAGATGTTTCTATAGATGCAAAGGCAAAGCCGAATAAGCCGATTCCTGCTGAAAGAATTTCAATTGAGCAAGCAACAAAGGTTGCGTATGCATTTTCCTTGCTAAGTGCAACATTCATGGCGGTTGGTGCATACTTTTCAGACGAGCCAATTCCAGTTGTTCTAATCTGGACTTTAGCGGCGTTTTTAATGTACACTTACGATGCAGGTTTCCAAACTAAGAAAATGGGATTGATTGGAAATATCGCAATCTCGCTCATGGTTGGTGCTGTAATTGTGTTTGGTGCAGCATCAGTATCTAGAGCGGATACTGAGTTGGTACTGTATGCATCTGTAGTTGCATTCTTCGCAAATTTAGCCAGAGAGATCATCAAAGATTGCGAGGATATGGAAACCGATGAAGGTAGGAAGACTCTACCAATGCGAATTGGTTTGATGAATGCCAGAGCCACTGCGTATGTATTCATTCTAGCATCGATGGTGGCATTGGGGTTAGCACATTACACTGGACCTTTGGAATACCATCAGATGATATTTCATGCTCCTGCAATATTCATTCTGTTCTCCTTAAATGGACCTCTCTTTTTAGGAGACGACCACAAGGCCCAACAAAATGTTAGGTTGGGTATGTTGCTAGGACTTCTCGCTTTCGCAGTGCAAGTAAGTGTCCTCTGACTTAGATGCCTACGCCCATCATTTCGCCCATTGCACCCCATGCTCCATTGTCCACAAGGTACGCTAGAAGGCTCATTTGTGCCCACATTCTGTTCTCTGCTTGGTCGAATACGATGCTGTTTGCATGGTCCATTACTGCATCTGTTACCTCGTCGCCTCTGTGCGCTGGTAAGCAGTGCATGAATGCCCAATTTTTGTCGGCATTTTCGATCAGTTCCATGTTTACTTGGAATCCATCAAAGTCGTTCATCTTGTCTTTGAGTCCTTCTTCTCCCATGGAAACAAAGACGTCTGTGTAGATGACATTTGCATCGGTTACGGCCTCTACCGGGTCGTTTGTGCCCTTCATTTCTGAACCGTTTTCATTTGCGAAATCTTCTGCCCTAGCCACTACATCTTCTGCGGGTTCGTACCCCTTCGGGTATGCATAATGGAAGTCGATTCCAAGCATTCCACAAGCCAACATCAAATCGTGAAGAACGTTATTTCCGTCTCCAACCCATGCAACTTTCAGGTTCTCTCGTTCTGGGAAATGTTCGAGAACAGTCATTAAATCAGCAGCTGCCTGACATGGGTGGTGCTTGTCTGAAAGCGCATTCAATACTGGAACACTGGAGTTAGCAGCTAGTTCTGCAACGTCAGCGTGGCCAAAGCATCTGTAGGTTATTGCACCTAAGAATCTGGAGAGAACGTTTGCTGTATCTGCAACAGTCTCAGACTTTCCTAACTGGATGTCATTCTTTAGGAGAGTCAATGGATATCCTCCGAGTCGGTTTATTCCAACTTCAAATGAAACTCTTGTCCGTGTGCTAGGCTTCTCGTAGATACTACCAACTGCCATATCTGCTAGTGGGAAGAAGTTCATTGCGATTTCATCGCCAGACTTCCACATTCGCTTGAATTCGATAGCCCAATTTAGTATGTCTTCAAAATCTTCGGCAACGTCGTCAATAGCCAATAGGTGGTCTGCCATGAACCGTCTCTAAATGGACGGTTCTAAGTTACATCGGTCGACATTAGTTCTTCTCGTGTTCGATATCAGCAGCAAATCCATCTCTTGCATCACTCATTCCGCCGAATAATGCTTGAGCGAAGGTGAGGACATCAGCCATACCGTCTTCAGTTTCACTAGAGAGAGGAGTTAGTCCAGGAGTTTGGGAGAATTGTTGCATCATTCTAAGCTGATTAATTGCGAACTCAGTTCTCTGTCCTCCTGCTTCATCGTATAGTGCCATTTCTAGAATCTCAAGGCGCTCTGACCATTCTAGAATTTTCTCGAGGTCTTCCTCTTCTAGTAGATCAGATTTTGATAAGAAATTCTTAGTCGGCAATCCTAGTCTAAATTCAACAATGCTTGAGAGGAGCATTTGCGATACGAATCCGGATGGGCTCTTTGACAACATTGGGTCGAATAAGTAAATGATCGCTGCTTGGTCTTGTCCAAGAACTTCAATCAGGTGCGAGGATGCTTCTCTGAATGCGAATAATTCCACCTGTCCAGGTGTGTCAACAATTATCAATTCACCTGACAGAGAATGGAGTTCTTCAGCAACGTCCAGTGCCTGTGCAGCAACCAAATCTGCGGCTAAAATTTGAGCACCGTTTGGCCCTAGGTCATATTCATTCATCACCTCGGTTAGTGAAATAACATCTCTGACGTCAAATTCTGCATCGTAGTGAACCCTTTCAGCACCAGGGTCGAGGTTTACAGCAATTGCTTCAGTTTCGATAAACCTGCTCCATCGTTGAAACGAAGTAACGAGTGATGACTTTCCAGCACCAGCAGTTCCAACAACGAAAATTACCGGAGGTGATGATGTATCCAAACCAACCATAAGCCGCGGTCATGACCTTCATTCATCAACCTACCGTTTTTACTCTCAATCTGATGTTGTTTGGATGAGAATCTTCGCACAATGGTTATACGCTGTGCATAAATGGAGAGGCTGTCGCACTATTGCGAATTGGAGGTTTTATTATGAGCGAAGAAGAAACAAATGCACCACCACTGCCACCTGGAATGCCACCTGCACCACCGGGTATGCCACCTGCTCCACCAGGAATGCCACCTGCACCGCCGGGTATGCCACCTGCACCACCAGGTATGCCACCTGCACCACCAGGTATGCCACCTGCACCACCAGGTATGCCGCCTGCACCACCAGGTATGCCGCCTGCACCACCAG
>WTIV01000174.1:1268-4102 GCA_011525095.1 Methanobacteriota archaeon | reverse complement strand
AACTCTGATACTGACTCAACTCCTGACTTCCAGGATATAGATTCTGATAATGACGGTATATTCGACGTTGTAGAAGGTGGAGATGGTGAGCTCGATACTAATGGCGATGGTGCTATTGACGACTTAGACGATAATTTCGTAGATGCTGACGATAACGGAATGGATGATACTTCAGAAGGTACAACTGAGCCTGACTCTGACGGTGACGGTAATGTTGATTACCTAGACCTAGACTCTGACAACGACGGTATATTCGACGTAGAAGAGGGTGGAGACGGTAGCCTAGACGTTAACGGCGACGGAACAATTGACTCTGGTGATGGGGAAGGGTACTCTGACCTTGATCAAGACGGTATGGATGACGACGCTGAACCTACTCCAGTAACAGAAACTGACGGTGACTCATTACCTGATTACTTAGATATCGACTCTGATAATGATGGTATCCAGGATGTAATTGAGGGAGGAGACGGTGAGCTTGACACGAATGGTGACGGAGTAATAGATTCTAATGACGAAGGTTACGCTGACGAGGACGGAGACGGTATGGATGACGATTCTGAACCTACTCCAGTAACTGAATCTGATAATGACCAGTTACCTGATTACCAAGATATTGACTCTGATAACGACGGTATATTTGATGTTGTAGAGGGTGGAGATGGAGACTTAGATACTGATAATAATGGTGTTATAAACTCTGATGACGAAGGATTTGCTGACGAGGATGGTGACGGAATGGAAGATACTGCTGAGCTTACAGGACAGACAAACTCTGACGGAGATTCTAATCCTGACTATATTGATATCGACTCTGATAACGACGGTATACACGATGTGACAGAATCAGGAGACGGAGTATTTGATACTAATAATGACGGTGCTATCGACTCTTTAGATGACGGTTATTCAGACACAGATAATGACGGTATGGACGACGACTCAGAGACAACAGATCCTTTCGACTCTGACGGTGACTCGTTACCAAACCACCTAGACCTTGATTCTGATAATGATGGTATCTACGACGTAGATGAAGGTGGAGACAGTGCTACTGACACAAATGACGATGGTGTTATTGACACAAATGATGATGGCTACACTGACGTAGATGGTGACGGTATGGACGACGACTCAGAATCTACTCCTTTAGTAAATACTGACCAGGATAATAATCCAGATTTTGTAGATATCGACTCTGATAATGATGGTATCCAGGATGTTATTGAAGGTGGAGACGGTGAGTTTGACACAAATGGTGACGGAAGAATCGACTCTCTTGATAATACTGATGACTTTATATTCCTTGATGAAGACGGTGATGGAATGGCAGACGTCTCTGAAGACACTCCAACCCCAGATACTGACGAGGACGGAGCTTACGACTACCAAGACCTTGACGCTGATAACGATGGTATATTTGATGTTATCGAAGGTGGAGACGGTATCGATGCTGACTTTGACGAGGACGGAGTAAACGAGTTTGCTGACTTAGATACTAACAATGACGGTATGATTGATTCTGACGACGAGGGATATGTCGACGCCGATAACGACGGTATGGCAGATCAGTCTGAGGGAACAGGACAGCCTAATAGTGATGTCACTGAAGACTTAGATGATGGAATTCCTAACTACCTAGATTTAGATAGTGACGACGACGGCTGTAATGACGTTGTAGAAGCAGGATTCCCTGACTTAGACGGTGACGGTATACTTGGAGTTGGAATACCTGAGATCGATGGTAGTGGTCTAGTTATCACTGAGGATGACGATGGTTACGAGGAGCCAGTTGACTCAGATAATAACGGAATTTTAGATTGCTATGACGCTCTAGTGCTTGTAGTTGATATCAACTCACAGCCTCAGTACGCAGGAACAGTATTCCAAGGTGATGACGTATCTTACGCAGTTGGAGTGACTGTAGACGGTGATCTACCTGCTGAGTTCCAGTGGCAGAGAGGTGTTGTCTCTGACGACGAGCAAGATACTACGTGGACAGATCTAGAGAATGGATTAGACTATACTGGTGTTGACACAGACTCGATGACGATAAATACTGTAACGTTTGACGACGATGATAACACATTGTACAGGGTTAAAGTGACTGCTAAAGGATATAAGTGTGCTTTCGTTCTGTCTGATCCTGTTGTGTTAGATGTTAAGTTCAGAGATCTTCATATTCCACAGGGTATCTCTCCAAATAATGATGGAACAAATGATACTTGGGTGATAACAGGTATAGACTTCTACCCGAATAATACAGTTCAGATCTACAACAGATGGGAGCTTAAGGTATTCGAGATGGAAGGATATGAGAACGAAGATCCGTCTAAATACTTTGAAGGTATTGCAAACTATGGAAATACTAGCGGTAAGCTTCTTCCTGAGACTGTGTACTTCTACGTTATCGACCTCGGAGAAACTGATATCGACGGAAATGCTGTAGAAGAGGATAATAGATACAGAAAAGGATTTGTTTATATTAGAAGAGGAAATGAGTAAATTTGAAAAGAAATGATTAAGAAGGTAATTGTATTTTTGATTGTAATTTGTTCTACATACACTGCTAGGGCACAGCAAGATGCTATGTTTAGTCATTACATGTTCAATACTCAGTCTATTAACCCAGGTTATGTAGGCTCTAGGGAAGTACTTAGTGTTTTAACTGTTCTGAGATCTCAGTGGATAAACTTTGATGGGGCACCAAAGACACAGACTCTATCATTAAATTCTCCTCTTTTCAATGATCAGCTAGGTTTTGGTTTAAGTATTCTTAATGACAAGATAGGACCTATAAAATCTACTAGTTTTGCATTAGACCTTGCTTATCA
>WTIV01000174.1:0-1168 GCA_011525095.1 Methanobacteriota archaeon | reverse complement strand
ATGGCAAGAACAGCGATGGGTAGAATTATACCTACCGCAAAAGTTGGTGGAGGTTTAGGACTTATGGCTGGTATTAATCTTAATGAAAATATTGCGATAGGCTACTCTTACGACTACTCAGTGGGTAATACGACATTTAAGTATAACGGAGGTAGTCACGAGATTATGCTGAGGTACGACTTTATGTTCAAGAAGAAAGATATTATCAAATCACCTAGATACTTTTAATTATGTATAGAATACTATTTTTATTTTTACTGGTTCCAGGTATTATCTTCTCTCAAGAAGTTGAAGACAAAAAAAGTAGATTTCCTCTATTTGAACTTAGTAAGGGTGACGATAACACTAAACACATAAACTGGGGGGATTATCATTATAATAACGAAAACTACGGTAAAGCTGTAGAAAGATATCAAAGAGTAAACAACCCTAGTGTTGAGATACAGAGGAAGATGGCGCTAGCATTCATAGAGATTGACTCTGTAGATAGAGCTCTTGTTATGTTTGAGACCATTGTAAATGCAGGCGAAGATATAGACCCAGAAGATTACCTTAACCTATCACAGCTTCAAGATATTACAGGCCAGTACTCAGAAGCCAATAAAAACAGAAAAAAATATGCTAGACAGAAGGCTAGAGAGGTTAGAGTATCTCTCTTCGAGACAAGTGATAACTACTACCAAAGTCTCCTTAACTCAGTGAGTAAGTATGACCTTAAAAATCTTGAGACAAATACTGAACTATCTGATTTTGGAGGATATGCCATCAGGACTGGAGAAAATGGAGAAAAAATAAATATGATGTTTACGTCTTCTGGTATCCAAAATACAGGAAAAATAAGTAGAGGTAAGTACATAAGGCCTGAGAGACCTACATTTAACCTATTTAGCTCTGACTTTGTTGAGGATAGTATTAGCTCATCAAATGCTAAGCTAGTGGGAGGTTCTGAGATGAACACAGCATTTCAAGATGGTCCTGCTGTTGTATCTATTGACGGAAACACTGTATATTTTACTAGATCAGGAGTTAAATCTGGGAAAGATGATGCTCTTCACTTGAATATATACTCAGCGAATTACGATAACGGTAATTTGTCAAGGGTAAGGAATTTACCATTTAATAACGACGAGTACTCAGTAATGCATCCTTCTCTAAGTAGGGATGAGAC
>WTIV01000200.1 GCA_011525095.1 Methanobacteriota archaeon | reverse complement strand
ATGTCAACCCAGAATTCGTCACCTTCCTCGATTTGTCTACCTACGGTTGGACCCATGACGGCGACTGCCAACTCTTCTCCTTGATGTCCTTGTTTCACATCTTCACTAGACCTGGTTCTCAGGCTCTTGATCTGACCGATGGGGGTGCCATCTAATTTCATGATTTTTTGACCTATGTGGACTCTGCCACCTAGGACTCTCATTCCCACAATTGCAGGGCCCTTATTCCTGAAAGTATGGTCCTTCAAGTACAGTAAATGGCCAGGGTAAACCAGATTTTCTCTAGCAGCAGCGTCCATCTCTGCCTTTGTTGTGTCTCTCCATTCTTCGAATTCTTCAAGAATTCTGTAAATGATATCAGCGCTGATGAATTTTATTTCAGCATCAGGCCCCTCGAGTTTGGGCTGAACTTCTGTGTTTCCCTTCACTGAGAATCCTAGGATGACTTGATTGAGAGCATCATCCGCACACTGGGCTGTAATTATGTCTCTCTTGTTAACGGGTCCAACTGTAGCCATTCTAATTGGAATCTCCATCTTGTCTAATTCGAAAGCTAGGGCTTCTAGGCCACCCACAGTGTCTGCTTTGATGACAACCCCTTCTTCAGCGATGTCAACAGATATTTTCGCTTCCTTGAAGGCCTCTTTCTGTGCGATAGCCTTCGCTTCATCGGAATTGGTTTGACGCAATGTCGTTCCCGCTAACACGTTTTCTAAGTTCGGTGCTACAATCTTCAAACCACATGCTGCCACCGCATTATCACATGCTTCCCAGCGGTCTCCAGCATCCCTCATTTCAGACATTCCCTTAGGTCTGAACATTCCTTTGATGTGAGTTGTAAATGGGCCATCTGAGCCAACTAAAGTAATCGTATCTCCGACATTTAATTCACCTCGGTTGAGGATGACGTCGATTGTTTTTCCAAGGCCTCTTTCATCCTTCATCTCCAAGACGGTTCCTTCACCGTCACCGAGCGTATCTCTCAATCTCTCCTCAAGGAATCGCTCTGCAAGTCCGACTGTTACGGTTAGTAGGTCTTGCAGGCCTTCACCGTCTTTGGCGGAACATGGTACCATTGCTAGGTTTGATTTGAAATCACGAATCTTGTCATATCTCTCGATATTAAATCCGTGCTCGCTGAACTGACCTAGGAGCTTCCAGTATCTTTCCTCGAATAACTGATGTACGTCCTCTCTTTGACTCGACCATGACTCAATGAAAGAGCGGCCAGCTTCTGTTCTCCATCCGTGAATGCGGTCTACTTTGTTTGCAGCCACGACGAAAGGTGTTTTCTTATCTCGTAAAATCCTCAAACTTTCGATTGTTTGAGGTTGTAATCCTTCCATTATGTCTACGACAAGGATTGCGATATCTGCTAGTGCACCGCCTCTACTTCTAAGACTCGTGAACGAGTGGTGCCCGGGTGTATCGATGAATAACAATCCTGGACTGTTGAAATCCTTGCCGCCGGTCATGGCAGCACAGGTCTCGTTCAGAATCTTCGCTGGAACCTCGGTTGCACCGATGTGCTGTGTAATGCCGCCGGCTTCTCTATCCATCACGCTTGCTTGACGTTCAGATCCCAGTGACCTGAAATGGTCGAGAACGCTGGTCTTTCCATGGTCGACGTGACCAAGAACCGATACGATTGGTTGACGTTGCCAGCCGAGGTTCTTAGCCTCGTTTTCAGGGCTAACTTCCTCTTCAGACATATCAAATTCTCCAATTGGAATTTTTAATTTTGCAATTGACGTTCAATTTCACTCATAGACCCAAGACTGACTGTCTTGAGTCCACTCGTTGACGCCTTCTGGGAACCAAAGTCCTAGTTCAAATTCTGCAGTTTCTGCAGCATCGGAACCGTGAATCATATTGTATCCGATATCCATTCCAAAGTCTCCTCTGATTGTACCAGGTGCGGCTTCTCTTCCATTGGTAGGTCCAATCAGATTTCTTGCAACACTGATTGCATCTCTGCCAGACCAAGCCATGCATACAACTGGTCCGCTAGTTACGAATTTGATTAGACCTGGGAAAAACGGTCTTTCAGAGTGAACAGCGTAGTGTTCCTTAGCGATCTCTTCGCTAGGAATAACCTGTTTCAATCCTACAAGCTGTAGTCCCTTTCTTTCAAATCTCTGGATGATTTCTCCAACCAGTCCTCTTTGTACGCCATCAGGCTTTACCATAACATAGGTAGTCTCCATAGTAATTCCACCATTGGCTGCGACCAGCACGCCCTATTTGAGCGCAGCGATTGTATCGTTCCTGATGGATATCACTGGATTCCGCCTTTTACGTAATGGCGGGTCCACTTTACCTTGCGTGAGTTTCGCTTTAGCTTGACTGCATTCTTGCGAGCCTTGCTGTTAGCGAACCACTGTACTGTACCGTCGCGGCGGATGAACATCAAACCTGTTCCAGGTTCGATAACATCGCCGGAAAAACTGCAAATTCTTTGTTCTGGCATTTGTATCACCTAAAGTTGAGTTTACGGGCTTCTCGGCCAGTATCGATTAGCATTAGAATATCGCCGACACGAACAGGTCCTACCACGTTTCTTGTGATGATACGGCCGACGTCTCTTGGATTTGGTGCATCGTTAACACGCACCTTAACTTGTGTAGCTTCACCAGTCATTCCGGTTCTGCCTACGATTTCGACGACCTCTGCTGGCCATCCTCCGAGTTCTTCAGACATTTCTTATTCCTCCGAATTCAGTTTGGTATTCAGTTGTTTAGCCCCTTTACGAGCTCGACAACTTCGTTGAATTTTTCTTGAGCACCCTTTGATACTTCTAGTAGGGCTAGGGATGCAGTCTTGACGCCGCCTGGCATTCCAGCTTCTTTTGCTAGGAACTCTTGGCTTGGAACGTATCCGTATGGGATACCTTTCTCAGCGCAGATAAGAGGAATGTGTGCCAGTAGTTCTGGCGGGTTGACATCCTCTGCCATAATGATGAACTTTGCAGTACCGCGTTCAGCAGCCTTAGTTACCTCATTAGATCCTTTCTTCATTCTTCCGTTGTTGTTAGCCTGTACCATTTCGTAGATCTTGTCTGCGACATCGCCAGGGGTCTCATATGACACGTGTGCACTCATTGAAATCACTCTCATGCTTATGTGAAGCAATGCTGCGCACGACCTCGCGGATATAAACACGACGGATTGCCTTTCAGCAATCACAAATTCAAATCTGACAGGATTTCACGCACACCTCGAGCCAATGCAGCGCCTCCTGAGATTACAGCTCTCCTATTTGGAAGACTAGAGGTGGCATGCACGCCGTCTACGTGATTTGATAGTCTTGCAATCGCTCCGCCAGTGAACAAACCATGGGTACACGCTGCATGAACTTCTACTGCGCCTTGACTTCTCAATGCATCAGCAGCTTTGCAAATAGTTCCTCCAGTTGCAATCATGTCATCGACGATTGCGACTATTTTTCCTTCGACCTGCAAATCTTTTGCCTTGTGTACAATAGTATGGGCATCGATTCTTGTTTTTTCAAGATATGAAAATGGCAAACCAATCGCTTGAGCAACAGCACTTGCTCTATCTATCGCGCCTTTGTCGGGAGATAGGATGAAATCCGGGTTGACGGTTTCTTGCAGATGAGCAGCAATTTCTGGCATTGCTGATGTGAACGCCACAGGTATTGGCATTCCTTCAAGCGCTGCAGGTGCGTGCAAATCGAAAACGATAATTCCATCACAGTGAGCAGAGAGAAGTCTGCCAATCGCCTTTGCACTAATCGCTTCACCGGGCCTAAACCTCTTGTCTTGCCTGGAATATCCAAAGTAAGGGATTGCTACGATTACACCAGGGCCCACAGGATCCATGGATTGGGGTCCTATTTCCTTGAGATTTTCAGTTCTACCAGCTCGCACGTCCCTTATGGCTTCCAACAAAAGTAACGTCTCAACAATTCCTGCATCTGGGAATGTGTTCGAAACCAGGACAACGGGTTCCTTCCTTACGGCTTCAATAGAGTCTTCAGGGATTCTGATGTATCCCTCCGAGTCGGGAAATCTGCGAGCCTCAAGGGAGTGGTGCTCCCAATCGAGTTGATTGGCAAGGTCTTCTGCAAGTGCTCGGGAATTACTTCCGG
>WTIV01000164.1 GCA_011525095.1 Methanobacteriota archaeon | reverse complement strand
TGGAAACGATTTGATATGCCCAGTAAATTTGCAATCGAAACGATGCGTCAGCAAAAGAAAGATGCTGCAGAGGCACGAATGTGGTCTTCAATCGAAGCGAAAGTTCAGGCAGAGGAAGATGCGAGGCAGGAATTAGAACTCAAAAGAAAACAAAACGAGGAAAGGTCCGGTAAACCACTCGATGCTGAGCAATCAGCAGATGTTTGGAATAAGTTGGGGATCGACACGCCAATACAACCCGTCGAGAGAGTTGAAGCTCCACCTGTGGTATTAGAAAAGAGTGAAACCACCATCGAATTGACGATGGATAACGCCTTGAAACTCGACAATAAACCCGATGCCCCTGATTGGGAATTGGTTGAAAAGATGTCAAATTTAGACAAACCAGTAGAAGGAGTTCCAGAGGCTCCAGACCTCGACATATTGTCTGACGAAGTCTGATTGTGCGGTCTAAATCGAGCATTTCATGGCGATTGATAGCCGTTGAAGTGAAATGCTCGGGGTACTTGCGACGCTTCAATGGTACAGAGGCCACGCGGAACCCGGGACTTTACCCCGGATGTGATGAATAGGCGCTTAGCGTTCGAGAAGTTACTCGAAACTAAGGCTCTATCACATGGTTTCAAGCGTGTGCAGACACCGATTTTTGAGACACTCGATCTCTTTACAGCAAAATCGGGTCCGGGCGTTGTTAAGCAACTATACGCATTCCAAGATAAGTCAGACAGGGCGCTTACCTTGCGCCCTGAATTAACAGCCCCTGTAATGCGAATGATCAGCGAAGAGATGAGGAGTTCACCCAAACCCCTGCGTCTTTCTTACTATGGTCAGTGTTTCAGGTACGAGGAATCCAAGAAGGGACGCTATCGAGAATTCTTCCAATATGGTGTGGAATTAATCGGTGCAAGTGGGCCTTTAGCCGAAGCAGAAGTCGTTTCGCTTGCAATCAACATGCTAGAAGCAAGTGGATTAGCAGATTACGAAGTAAGAATCGGCCATGTTGGTGTTCTAAGGGACATTTTGAGTGGGCTTGGTCTTTCATCAGAAGGTGAGCCTGAATCACCAATTGCTAGCGCAATGAGATTCCTAGACAAGGGAGACTGGGATGGACTCTCTGATTTGTTTGCAGCAAATGGGGTCGCCGCTGGTGCATTGGAGAATATGAAGAGTTTAGCTCAACTCGATGGCGGTATCGAAACCCTTGATTCTGCTAGAGAGATACTTACAGCGTTGGGTGTATCCCTTGATTCACTTGATGAATTGTCAGAGTTATTGTCTGCAGTTTCATCATTAGCTCCATCCCCTCCTTCATTGAAAGTCAACCTGTGTGTAGCTAGAGGACTAGATTACTACACTGGCATGGTATTCGAGGTCAATGTCGCTGAGTTAGGTGGTGAAGGGCAAGTACTTGGTGGAGGATCATACAAACTTCTACACCTATTTGGTATGGAAGACTTGGACCCTTCATGTGGTTTCGGTCTTGGATTTGACAGGGTATTGCTAGCCCTTGAGGCACAAGCAGATAGACTTGGTAGGAGTGAAGTTGTACCTGGAGAAACTCCGGTTCCTTCGACGCTAATGCTACCGTTCAAAGTCGATGCGCATTCAGTTCTAGAACTAGTCAGAGGACTGAGAGAATTAGGGCATAATGTCGAATTGGACTTACGCGGCAAGAATATTGGTAAATCACTAGACTGGGCTTCAAAGAACGGTATTACCAACGTTGTAATCGTTGGCCCACAAGACCTAGAAAATAACCAGTGCAGTGTGAAAAACTTGGTATCTGGAGAACAGAATGTAGTTGATTTAGATTCAACTTCGATCTCTTCGGTTCTCTGATTCTTCTTCCCTATTTGGTAAGTAAACAGCGGCTAGAGTCATTGTTGCAACTGCTGCCATGAATAAGAAACCAGGTTGCTCTTCTGCCATTGGCGGAGTATCGTCCGCTTGGAATCCCTCTTCCCACGAGGTTGGGTCAATTGGTAATTCCACTCTTGTCTGACCATCTCCGGATAGTCTCATCGTGAAGTTAGCAACTTCTCCACTAACTGTGATTGGTGTAGTTTGTTGCCTATCGCCTTTGACCTTCATTTTGATTTGAAGTGAAGGATTTGAGGTCGATGCATCCCAGAGAGTTTGGTCTTCAGCGATTCTGTGTGTAATGGTGATTGTATTCCATCCGTTGGAAACCTGTGGCACGTGTTTGGTGATGATTTCCGTAGCACCAGACCACAGTGTTACGTTCAATTCATCACAATCGTTGGTACATGGGCCATTGTTGTCGTTATTCGTCCAATCACCCTCTAGGTAGATATCAAGAACAATTCGAATCTCTCCATCAAGGGTCATGTTTAGTTTCTTAGTCAATTGAGGATTCATGGAGAATCTTTCATCGATTGTGATTACCCCCTGTGCTTTTTCCTGGGATAACAAATTGTCAGCGGCGTTGTCGGTTTCATTTGCATTGAAGTGAGCCCAGTGTCTCGATTGTCCGTTTGACCACAGGTACATTATGGTTTGATTCTCACAAGGTTGTTCTGGTTCTTCCATACATGGTCCCATATCCTCTTCTTCCTCCATTTGCATGGCGGAATTAGAACCTCCAACAACTGGTACAGTCAGTAATAGTGCCAACAAAATCGCTAGCGTACTGCGTCCTCGCATAGTTTATCCTTAACACCGCTTAGATTTGGAGGTTGCTATATTTATCTTCAATCAAATCGCTGGAAACCCACTGAACCACCAGCTTGAGATTTTGCTCTAGTGAGTTTCAACATGTCTCCTAATTTGTCAGGTGCCATTCTTGCAGTTCTCATTTCAGATCCACCAACACCGGTAATGATTGCCATCACCTTGATTGTGTCACCAAATCCTGGATCTTGTCTTGCTCCCCAAATTACGTTAGCATCGTCACTGACATTTGCAGTCATCAAGTCAACTACTTGAGATGCATTTTCGAGAGTCATGTATTTTCCACCCGTGACGTGAATTAGAACACCGGTTGCTCCGGAGATATCAACATCTAGTAGCGGGTGATTTAGCGCTTCATGCACCACTTCTTCCGGACCTCTGTCGCTTTCTCCGTATAGCATCATGGTGACTCCACCATTTGCCATAATCGCTCTTACATCTGCGAAATCAAGGTTGATTAGAGAAGGTAGTGTGATTGTCTCTACAATTCCCTTGACAATCTCTGCAACCAATTGGTCCATGATTGAGAACGCCTCATCGAGGGGCAAGTTTGGAACGAAGTGAAGGAGCCTGTTGTTATCCAAAACCAATACTGCATCAGCAACTTGTCTCAGGCTTTCTAGACCCTCTAGTGCTCTCTGCATTCTCTGCCTGCGTTCAACGTGGAATGGAGTTGTGACGATTCCAACAACTAATGCACCAGCTTTCTTTGCTTCATCAGCAACGATTGGGCAGATTCCCGTACCAGAACCTCCACCTAATCCACTAGCGATGAATACCAAATCTGCACCGGTAACGATTCTCTGAATCATCTCTCGACCTGCTTCAGCACACCTTCGACCTGTGCCAGGATCTCCTCCCGCTCCAAGACCTCTGGTTATGTGCCTTCCAACAAGTAATTTCTGAAGTGCACGAGTATGGTCTAAGTGTTGCTTGTCAGTATTGATAGCAACGGTGATTGCACCTTCTACACCAAGATGAGTAATACGGTTCAGAGTGTTGTTTCCTGAACCTCCACAACCGACGATTAAGATACGCGGATTCGGTACACCAAAGCCGCCCATGTCTTCATCTAACAATGCGGTAGAACCCTTTCCAATCGCTTCTTGAGCGAGTGAAGCCACCATGTCATTCAATGATTGGTCCGACTGTCTAGTCGTGCGTGTTGCATTGGGTCCCATCCCTTACGCCTCCGAGAAAAACAAGGCTGTTCATTTCACTATTAACCGTGATGCTCGCGAGCCCTAGTCGCGAGCCCATTTAGGTACCCTAAATTCAGCGCCATTTGAATCTGAAGAATTGATATACGCGAGGCTGGTCGCAGGCATTGCCTCGCTTAGCTCAGTTGGTAGAGCACCTGGCTGTAGTTGGAAATTCCAAACGTCTCAGCAGACACCAGGGTGTCCCCAGTTCAAGTCTGGGAGCGGGGACCACT
>WTIV01000030.1 GCA_011525095.1 Methanobacteriota archaeon | reverse complement strand
CCCGGCCCGCAAGCTAGACCAGTGATCTGTTACGAACTCTTTCAAGGATGGCTGCCTCTAAGCCCACCTTCTGGTTGTTTTCGACCACGGACACGGTTTGTCTGTGACACTTAACTGATATTTAGGGACCTTAACTTCAGGCTGGTTTGTTCACCTTTTGTAATGGTAGCTTACCCACCATCACTCACTGCTCGTATCTACAACGATTACACCTTCGGAGTTTGGCAGCACACCGAGGAATCGCTTCCCCTAAATGCACAATCAGTGCTCTACAGCGTAATCTATCTCCACGAACGTCTACCTACGAGTAGTTTCACGCGGAACCTGCTATTGCCCAACTCGATTGGACTTTCACCCCTATACCCAGCTCGTCCGAGCGATTTGCAGATCAGCAACGGTGCGATCCTCCACCCATCTTTCAACGGGCTTCAATCTGGCCAGGCATAGATCGTCGGGCTTCAGGTCTTCCACCATTGACTCCAAGCGAGCACACTTCGTCCCTCACAGTAAACTGCTGCGGACTTGTCGGTTTCCCTTCGGCTACGGAGATCAACTCCTTAACCTCGCCAATGATCAAGACTCCCTGGGGCATTTTTCGAAACGCACGAATAGACGCTGCTCATATCTTCGCTTTCACGCCTATTCAGCCTGTACCCATCTGGTTTCACGTTCTTTTCACATCCCGCTAAGGATTCTTTTCAGCTTTCACTCACGTTACTTGTAAACTATCGGTCTCGAGCTATACTTAGGATTGGAAGTTCCTGCCTCCCGTCTTCACACGCGATATCCAACGCATGCTACTCCTGACTCATTACGTGGCCGTATCACCTACATATACGGGACTTTCACCCTCTATGGCTGTGTCATTCCAGACGACTTCTATTTCAGTGACTTAGGCGATAAATGGTCACACCACATGTCTCTCAGTTTCCAGTCGAGATTCGGTTTGTCCTATTCCGTTTTCGTTCGCCACTACTCACGGAGTCTCATTGATTTCTTTTCCTCCCCCTACTAAGATGCTTCAATTCGGGGGGTTCCCTATCGCTATTGCGATTATCCCCTAAGGGATAGGAAGTCCCATTCAGCTATCTGCGGATCCTAGGCACTCATGCGCCTCCCCGCAGCTTATCGCAGCTTGTCACGACCTTCTTCGGTACTCGAGCCGAGCGATCCCCCAGATGGGTTGTAGCAACAGAATGTGTATGTACCACACCTGTGCGAGTAACCCTTCGGTATCCAGTCATGCCAATTTAGACATCATGGAAAGACCGTCTCCCCGCAGGGCGGCCCTTCTAGTCACTTCCCCAGACACATTGGCATGCCCGGGTGCATAAGCAACCACCCGACCTACCTCCCCTATATCAAGTCATCGTACTCGAAGTGGAACATATGGGTTGGAGAGTTGCGACATAACATACTCGCAGTAACACGTTTATAAGTATTATTTTTTGCATATAATTTGGCATATTATGCCATTTTATCCTTAAGCGGGAATATTGCTCAAATCAAAGACAGGTTCCCAGCTACTATGGCGTCTGAAGAAAATGGTTGTAAGATAGACTGTGCTTCTTCATCACGACCGAGTTGAATTAAGCAGGCTCCTAGAGTATTTTCAACCTCAAGATTATTCGCCTCACGACTGCGTAATACGTTGATAACTTTCAGTGCTTTTTCAGCACGGCCACTAACCAACAAAGCGTGTGATAGATTGAGGAGGATAGTATTGTTGCTAGCGTCTAATTTCGCCCCCTGGCGCAAGGCCATGATTGCTGCCTCATATTGAGAGGATGACATCGGGTCGTTCTTTGAATCCATTTCTAATGCCGATTGAAGTAGGGAAAGACCCAAGTTATTCAATATCGCAGGGTCATTAGGCCTGTTATTTGAAGCTGTAGAAAGTATCTGGGCTGCTTGCATCCAGGATGAATTCGCTATATGTTCAAATGCAGTGTTTACCATGCTACTGATCTCTGGTTGCCCCGATGATTCTACTGCCAGTGCTTTCGCAGGATGAAGTTGCGGGGCATCATCATCAGATGCCATCGATTCTTCTACAGGTGAGTGATGAAAGTCGTCAAATGATACCTGAACATCTCCTGAATCCAAATCGTTGTCAAAATTGACTTCAACAATTTGCTCTTCTTGCGAATATATGGCATCCATATCGACCTCAGCCGCATCTATCTTCCACATATCAGGGACCCCTTCGGCCAATGTAGTTTCAGTGAAATCAGTTCCCTGTTTAGCATCGAGGCCCATCTGTGGCACATCTGCTACGACCCTTGTAGGTTGAGCGCCTGAAGACTCTACTGGAACCGAAGATTCATTGGTATCAAGTTCTATCGAATCTTTTGATGATGGGATGTCTGTAGACGAGGGGACGACAAGCCCATCGTAAATTTCAACCTGAGCATCTTCGTCGACATGCCCAGTAGATTTGTGGTTAGCAGTGGGTGTTACAACAGTTGCCTCAGGCAATTCACTACTTGTTTCCTCGAAAACGGGTGTTTGCTCATTTGTTTCAACAAATTCATCAGGACTTGTTTGTTCTACAATAACAGATTTGGTTTCAACAGAATCGATTTGAATTTTCTCTTCAGAGACTTCTGAATCAACATCAGAGTGTGAATAAGGAATTGAGACTTCATTTACTTCAGATGTAAACGATCCTACTCCGAACGGGAGTGATGATTCAATCACCTCGGCTTTTGCACCCAAACCGAAAGGTAGGACCTCTGATTTGTCGACATCAAGTGTAGCGTCACCGATTGCATCAGCGATTTCTTCCAAGCCTGGAATTGTCTCGTCATCCATCACTATGTCGTCCACAGTGATGTCCATCGCGACCTGGGAACCGCACGTTGGGCAAGCACCTCCACCGAGGAAGAGTAAACCGCAAACTCTGCACTCTTGCATGTTACCGCCAAGGTGAGACAAAGGCAAGCAACCTTTGAACACACCGCACCTTTGAGTGTTAATCACTCTTCTTCGCTATCCTTTGTTGGCAATGCACCAATTGTGAGATCAATAATCGATTCATCATCGACTAATGCTTCTGCCCAATTCTTTCCTTTGCTCTTACCGTTGTAGTACTGCCAAACGATTCCTAGCAAAGCTATTGCAAGGAACACAAACTTCCAGACCTCAGCAACCCAGTAAACCATGACAACGTATCCAGTTATGATTGAGACTGTCATTAGCATCACAGGGAAACCTGCTTTGAAGAATTCATTGAACGAAATCGGATATCCTGCCTCTTCGCTCATACCTGCTGTAACCACGTTAGCAGATGCACCAATCAGAGTTCCGTTGCCACCAAGGCATGCTCCGAAGGCTAATGCCCAAATTAGTGGACCCAAGTCAAGAGAGAGTGAGTCAGCGATTTGCAATACGACTGGAATCATCGTAATAGTGTATGGAATGTTATCGATAAATGCAGATGCGATTGCGCTAACCCACAAAATAATCACCAGGGCTGCAACGAATTGGTAGTCAGGGTCGAAGTAACTAATCGCTGATTCGACCTGGTCACCGATCCAAGAAATAACTCCTAAGTGTTGTAATGAGTGAATCAGTACAAACAGACCAGCGAAGAAAATGAGAGTTGTCCATTCTACTTTCTCTAATGGTTCTTCAAGGTCGTGTCTATCGGTTACCAGTAGCATTACTACTGCCCCAACTAAAGCAACCCATGAAACAGGAATGTGTAAGACTGGATTTAGGAAAAACCCTAGAATTACTAGAATTAGAACCGTCCCTGAGGTCTTTAGCATCTTGGCATCCTTTACTCCATATTTGGATTCGAGTTCTTCTACATCACGGATTCTCTCGCCAGAAAATTCCTCTGCATACATCCACTTCAACATCATGAAAGTTGGAACAATGGTCAACATAATTCCAGGAGCCAATTCAATAATGAAGTCGTTGAAAGATACACCGTCACTTGCCAAATGAGGATAATCTGTATTTGCAATTGCAGATTCACTCATCATTGAACCAATGATGATATTTGGAGGGTCACCAATCATAGTTGCTGCCCCACCAATGTTTGAAAACAGTACTTCAGCAATCAACAGCGGAATTGGGTTTAGGTCGAGTACACGGGCAAGTTGTATCGTAACTGGAGTAAGCAGTAACATTGTAGTTACATTGTCAAGGAATGCAGACAAAACCGCAGTAACTGCGCACAGAATTACAACCAAAGTCCAAACATTGCCGTTGCTCTTTTTGTATGCTTGAACTGCAAACCACTCGAAAATTCCGGTGTGAGAGATAATCCCAACCATAACCATCATTCCAAGGAGTAGACCAATAGTTTCCCACTCGATTAGAGTCGTAGTTTCTGCCAGGGAAAGTGCGGAACCAGCCTTGTAATGGTTCA
The DNA here is from genome assembly GCA_011525095.1 of Methanobacteriota archaeon. Lineage (GTDB taxonomy): Archaea > Thermoplasmatota > Poseidoniia > Poseidoniales > Poseidoniaceae > MGIIa-K1. The sequence continues at coordinate 12,503 of WTIV01000030.1, read as the reverse complement.
ATGCTACAATAGCTGCAAGTCCACCAACAGCAGCAGCCAGAGTTCTGTGAACAACCTCGGTAATGATAAGTGCATAAACGAACAATAGTATTCCTAAACCTACCCAAACTGGTTCCTTACCTAGTCCATCTTTCAGAGAGATACCGATGTCTACAGTTGCCCCTCCGCCAGCGTTTGTGCTAGTGATGAATGCCATTAACCCAGCACCAACTAAAGCAAGTAGAGAAATCCACTGCGAAGGGTGTCGATTTAGGATACGGTTGGTACGCATGTTTGCCGGGAGATACCTCGCCTCTATGAGTGTTAGGTCAAGATTGAGACCAAAGAACCCCAACATTTCCCCTAGCAAGAACAATCACTGATGATGTTTCATCGGCTAAGTAGTCCCAGACTTGGGTTCGAGAATCCCTTTCATAGATTCCTTTGTTAATCTTGATTTTTACCAACTTTCGTTTCTTGAGTTGAACACGAATTTCTTCGACTATGTTTGGAGTTATTCCTGTTTTGCCAATGCGAACACTGGGTTGGAAATCTCTATCCATTGCCTGTCGTTTTATTCTTTCAGGGATGTCGCTAATTTTTCCACCCCCGATTGTACTTTGGCCCACCGCCGAGCCGCTTGATTGTCCCGCATTCTAGGCAAGTGGTGATACGCTGACCTTCTCGGATTCTTACCTTAGCTGTGGTACCAGGAATCAATAGGCTTGTGCATCCTCTGCAAATCCAATGCCTGTGAGAAACCGGTAGAGGAAGTCGATTCCGAGTTGAAGTCCTAACCAGATGCTTGGCTGCATTAGTTCGTGCTATCATTGGCATTGATACATCAGAAATGACTGAAGATAGGTGAGTTTGGGCTTCTAAAGCAGATTCTCTGCGCTGCTTTTTTGCGCCCGAACGTGATCTTCTGCGACTCATGCTTACAACTCACTTCAATGCATCAAGAATGTCGTTTGTGATTAAATTAATGGCCCTATCACCATTTATCACATGGAAGATTCCTTTAGAGTCGTACCAATCTGCTAGAGGTGATGTCTGATTATGATATGCTTCTAGTCGACTCATCACAGTTTCTGCATTATCGTCAGCACGTCGCTTGAATTCATTACCGCCACACGAATCACAAGTCCCATCTTTGGATGTTGGCTTGAAAGAGTCATGGTAAACTGCACCACAGACAGCACATGTGTACCTGCCGCAAATCCGATCTACGATTCTCTCATCAGGAACCTCGATTGAAATTACGTGTGAAACTGTTGTGATGTCTGCTAATGCCTCAGCCTGTGGCACAGTACGGGGAAAACCATCAAACATCACGCCTTTTTTTGCATCAGGTTCCTTAATTCTGTCCTTGATGAGGTCGATTATCACTTGGTCTGGTACCAATTGCCCGGCATCCATGTATTTTTTCGCCTCTATGCCGGTAGGAGTTCCTGCAGAAACTGCGGCTCTAAGCATGTCCCCAGTGCTTACCTGAGGTAAGCCTGTTGAATCCATGATTCGCTGTGCTTGAGTTCCTTTTCCAGCCCCTGGAGGACCGAACAAAACTATGCTCTCCATGCCTCGGGCGTAAACTGCTTCTGTTTTCACTGTTGGCCTTGTTGGGCTAACCACTGATGGCCGTAATATTGCCATTGTTCCATTGTCCAACCCGGGGGTAAACCACCCGGTGGCAAAGGCGGTCCAACTTGTGGAGCAGGTGCTTGTAGAGGCTGAGGCGCTGGCGCAGGTGGTCTTCCTTGAGGAATTACTGCAGGCGGGCGGCCAGCAGGTACTGCGCTTGGAGGCCTTCCTTGTGGCACCATTCCGGGGGCAGAAGGTGGAGGCAAACTAGGAATTGATTTAGCCAATGCATCTGCTATTTCTTCCGCAGAAACACCGCCGCTGGCTAGTGATTCCTGTCCTACTACTGAATCCATGACTGCCCTCATTCTAGCACCGTCATCAGGAATAGAATGAGCATCAGGCGCCACCAAATCCTCTCCAGATGTGTCTCTTGGTGCAGACTTCTTGATTCTCCTAGCAATAATTGCAACACCAAGAATCAAAGCCGCAATTACAGAATAACCAACAGTCGGAGAAACAATGCCAAATAGCCCACCTTGTGATTGTGTATTCTTTACGCTTATTTCCAGCGTTGCTGTGGCTGAGCCACATGACAAGGTTAGTTCTTCAATTCCTGCCTTTGTGTTATCATTAGTCTCAACTTTAACATCTGCATCTACTGATTCACCTGGTGCTAAATTTGAGATTTCTCCCTTCGATAGTTTTACATCCCAGTCATTAGCATCAATAGTTGCAATTAGTGTTGAATCTAGAGGTACATTTCCAATATTTCTAATCGTGATTGTTTGCACTGAATTGTCGTTGCGATCGATACCTAGTAGAGGTCTAGACTCCTCATCGTATTCTATCGAGCAAAAGGCCCCGGCTTCGACCTTGACGGGGTAACTTTCTGAGACTTGTAGTGTCTCAAAGCCGTTATTGATAGTTACATAAATTCCAATATCAAATGTGGTAGATGTTAACTCATTCACTGGTGCTTTGATTCCTACGATTATTTCGCTACTTTCCCTAGGCCCCAAGATAGTTGGAGGAGCAGCAAATCCTACCTCCCATCCATCCAAGGGCAGTGAGTTTGACCATTCCAAACCGATTTGAGAATTCCCGGTATTCTCTATCAATAACGTCGTGTAGGTGAATTCACCATTAGGTGTGACATCCAGTGTTCCATTTGTTGGTGGTGAAATCACAAGACCAATTTCATCCTTAACCACGAGAGTTGTTTCATTGATAATGAAATTAGATACATCCTGACTGGTCTTTATCACTAGACGGTTCTCATCATTCCTTTCGGCAACTGGGGAGACTATAATTTCGAACTCAACCTCGCCCGTTTGTCCCGGAAGAATTTCAATTGTTACCTCTCTGTTATTGGTTTGAGAATCCGTACGAACTTGAATAGTCCAAGTGGTAAGTTCGGGATTTAATCTGACGGTTAAGTCCAAAGGAGAGTTACCAGTATTTTCTATGATTAATGATAGATTCAACCTCTCTGCCGTGTCTACATTCACATCTCTAGCGGTTGTAGCAGGACCAACCGGAATTCCCTCATGGTCTATCAAATCAGTCGAAAACGATTCGAGTGCCTTTACCGTCAGAGTTACTGTTTCTGATATGTTTAATGACAGATCTGTCTGACTCGTAACAGAGCAAGTTATCGAATCTGTGGCTCCTGCCGCAGGCAAACCATCTGTTACGGGTGGGACATACAATCTTACTTGCATGGGGAGATATTCCAAAATATCCAGTGGCTCAAAAGAGTAAGAAGAGGAATTAGAACCTCCCAACTCTACTACCCATCTGTTTTCACTAATACAATCCAAGTCGTAGACGGCAGGAGAATTACCAATATTCCTGACCGATATTGAGAATGCTGTATTTCCACCAGGTACAGCTTCCAAACCTGTTGTACCGGCGGGTGCGACCTGAACGTCTTTCACCTCTTCAACAACCAACTTCAGCCTTATGGTATGTTTTACTGTTGGATTATTGGAGTACTTTGCAGTAACATCCATTACATATGTTCCTGCCATGGCAAATCTCTTTGTTTGCCCTGATAGGTCTGCATCATCATCCGTCATTGTTATGTTTAGGTAGATTGAATCTCCTGATTGTCCCATTGGTGATAAGGTGAAAGGACCTGACAAATCTGAGGTCCTTGACCAGGTGTCCTCTGGAGGGAGCAGTAAATCATCACGTATCGGATGAGGAATTTGGACTTGAGACAACTGTAGTTTCACGGACTGCTGTCCTGTACCTTCGTGTTTGAGAACAACCGGCCAAGTATAACCTTCAGATTCTGAAGGATTAATTGTATGGTTTACCATGTTAACATTCTCTTGGCCGTTTTCATCCAAGGCGACAAGCCTGACACCCAAAGCAGAAACCGAGATAGTCATTTCTTCGACATTGTTGTTTACTCCGCTTAGTTCATCATTAATCTCATCAATTTGAGATTCGACATCAACTGTTAATCTCATGTCATGATCGCCAGTAGATGTAAACGAGTGATAAATCGTAATGGAATCGACCTGCCCTGCATCTAGTGATTGACGAGTTCCTTCAAAGACTGTTGTACCCTCAGTTAAATCTTCGAGTTTGACCTTGAATTGACCTGCATCAGAAGTTCCTTGGTTTAGCCATGAAAGTCTCAATGTGATTAGGTCGTTTTGTAGTGGAGATGCAGAAGACGGGAATATCGAGCCATCAAAGACTATCAAATCTGCTTTCTCATCAAGCGTTGCGTCAGCCGTGACAACCAAGGCATATGCTTGCTCGAGCCCTCCAGCGTGATTCACAGTTAATTGCCATTTACCTGAGGGAAGAACGGAATTCGGTGAAATTTTAATCCTCTCAATATTGTTTACAGAATCATGTACGCCATTGGGGGTTGAGAATCCGTTGACGAATACGTTTCCTTTGTACACAGTTCCATCTGGTGCTGTCAGTTTCAAATCTAGGTCATTTACCAACCTGGTCTCACCCTGTGGAGCGTTTGCACTGCCTGCAACATCGGTCCATGCTAGAGTTATCTCAATACCGGAAGTTGGGTCCAAATCAAACTGGTAGAGTGTTGAAAATCCTGCGTTGAGTGTGCGAGAATTGTCATGGTAAGTCGAAAGCAAATTTCCGCCGTATTCCGGCATGACAGAACCTGCGACTGAAACTTGCCCCCAACCTTCCTCTGAATTCGGAATATTTGGAGTTCCCAAATCCACAGCCCCATTAATCGTGGCTGCTTTCAGAAGTGCTGCGGTAGGAGTAGTTATTCCAACATCTTCTCTAATGAATTCTCGAATTAGGGAAACAGAGCCTCCTGCCACGGCAGTCGCCTGACTTGATCCGGAGAGTGACATGTACATGCCATTGCCATTAGCGTGGTTACCCGAACCACAGTTTGTACCTACAGGTATAGCAGCTTCTTCGGCCCTTCCAGAACAAATAGCAACTCCTGGAGCGACGACGTCAGGCTTGACCCTACCATCTAAAGAGGGGCCAAGCGATGAAAAATTGGCTACGCTTCCACTTGGATTGGTGGTAGAAGCACCTACGGATAGGACGTTTTTGGCAGTAGATGGGGCCATCACACTGGAAGAGTTTTGGGAAGGGTCATCTCCAGCAGAAAAGATTGGAAGGAATTCAGGGTTATCGTTTACGAATACGTCAACAGACCTTGAATCAGCTGTATATGCACCGTAGTTTCCATTCAGCCCCCAAGCGTTGACGGCTACTCTAGAACCTTCTTGTTCAGCATGATTTAGCATATCATAAATCGAACCGATTCTCCCGAAAATTCCTGTCGGGTTATGCTCCAAAGCATAGGCAACGATGTATGCACCTGGAGCAATTCCTTCAGCACTTGAATCTCCTGTTCCATCTCCTGCCAGTGTTATTGCTACGTGTGTACCATGGCCACCGTTTGTATCTGCGGGATTAGGGTCTAGTCCATATTGGGTGTAAACGCCGGCAATCCTGCCAAAAATGTCAGGGTGGTCTTGGTCTATTCCAGTGTCTGTGAATGTGATTTTCTCACCTGAACCATCTAGACCCAAGGAGGAGTTCTTGAGTTCAGGAATTCCAACGATTGCTCCAGCTACGGCATTTGTTAACCGGATTTCATGCGCTTTTTCTGCCCAAATTATTCGACCGTCTCTTGCTATTGACTCGAGGTTAGGATATCCTTTAACTTCGCACAAATGCAATCCACACCATGCTTCATCAGCTCCCATTGAAACTAAGTCCATAGCTAAAATTTCGAGTGAAGAAGCCTTCAAGTCGGGAGCAGGAATCAATGAGATGAAATCTGTAGTTCTATCCACCGATTCAGAAACTCTCCAACCAGGCATCATAGCGCCCGCCCATCTGACGGATTCATCACTCTGAAGGTTAACAAGGTCGTCAGGATGGGAGAGTCTAACTAGCCAATTTGATGAACCTAGATTGTCGAGTATGAAGAGATTGTACTCATCAACAATATCATACAGTAATGTTCCAGTGTGATGCTTGAGTTGGATAATTGCCATCCCTGTCGTACGGTAATCATTAGAATCATCTAGGCGTGATTTAGGCAAATCATCTGTTAGTGGATCGAATGATCCAGATTCTAATTGTATAGTATAATCGAGAGATTTTAGTGAAGATTGAGAGGTGTCAATCGGTTGTATTGCGTGCCAATTTGCTGCAGCAATCTCACGCTCGCTGACCTCTACATCGATTGGATTGTCACTGGCTGTTGACAATGGTGCAAGGAGGAGTATTGCGAGGATGATTAGTGTCCTTCGCTGAGCCAGCATAACTATTCGGAATGCGCATGTGTACTTGAATACAAGCCCCTGCTGAGCCCTTAAGGGCTCATTCAAACATCGATGCTATTGCTGCATCTGTTTTCTGAACAGATACACGCCAATCTGATTCTGTGCCCATCAGCGCACGTATTGCATCTATGTTCTCTGGAATTACATCAGACTCTTGATGGATTGCCTGGAAATAATACAGGTTGTTGCCAACCAACTTGACTCCATCTTCCCATACGAAAATCTCGTGCAGGTCACCCCATGTTCTACCCATGTCACGAGCGAATTCCATGACTTCCGCTGTTGTTGTAATTCCGGTCTCGGCACCGTTCATAATCACAACACGTGGACAATTCGACCACATTTCGAGAACACTTTCGGTTGTCAAACCATGACCATTAGGAAGAGTTGCAACGATTGAGTGGACGTGCATAATTGTTGTAGGAACTGCCACTGCTAGAGAGTTAATCTTGATTTCAGGTTTTACTGTCATTACATCTGGACCGTGATGGCTCGGGACTTTCAGAACAGGTTTGATTGCGTTGATAGGTCCTTTCTTTGAATCTCCAGGGTCTGCTGCTCTGCGTATCATTGTACACTCAACCGATAACTCACCACAATGCTCGTACAATGGAACAAGTGTTCTAGATAAACCGGTCGTATTACATGAAACAACTCTAGTACCCTCCACATTCATGTTTGCTGCATGGTTAGCACATGAGGTGTAGGACATACCTGTCATTGCGTGTTTTTCGCCACCTTGGAAAATCCATTTTATTCCTGCAGATTGATACTTTGCCTTATTTTCTGCACCAAGTTTTCCAGTTGAACAGTCGATGACAATATCTGCTACTGAGAGCAAATCTGAAAGGCCAGCATGACATTTGTATCCAGCACTAGCAAATGCTGCAATTTTTTCTACATCATCAAAGGTACAATACAATGGGTATCCTTTTCTCACGGCTAAATCACAACCAAAGGCTGGGCGAGTTTTTGTTACTCCAATGATTTCCATGTCATCTTGGCAAGCGACTGCATCCGCAACTCGCTTTCCAATTGTACCGTATCCATTAATTGCAACCTTGATGGTCATGTCATTCCCTGTGAGGGGTGCCTTCGCGGAACTCACATGAACCTTACTTCGCGAAATTTACCTCTCCAACAGGCAAACTGTTCATCAAATAGAACACCACCGGCGGGTTGATGGCAACTATTGAAGAGGTCGTTGCAAGTTCTATGAGTATTAACTCAAGATTGCCTGCCCAGCTTGAAAAAGCTCTTGAGAGAAACATAGTTCTCAGAATCGGGTGGACAACAAATGGCGACCCCGTTCCAAAAGATGGAGAAATGGGGCTATGTCCTAATTTACCTGCAGGTTCAAAGGTGAGAAGTCTAGGCTATCTCGGGTCGTTCACAGCAGCATTTGGACAAGGTGGATCGTTCACTCACCAAGGCGATGTTGGCTCTTTCCTTGGTGCCGGAAACAATGGAAACAAAATCACTTGTGAGAGAACTGCAGGCAATTGCGCAGGTTTTGGCCAAAAAAGTGGTCGAATAATAATTCTTGACGGAACTGGAGATGATGCTGGTGCAAGAATGAGCGGAGGCTTGTTAGTGATAAGAGGAGATTCTGGAATCAGAATCGGAGGTGGAATGTCAGGAGGCGACATAGTTGTCCATGGAGATGTTGGAGGCGACCCAGGCGCTGGAATGACTGGAGGACGAATCATCATCAATGGACGTTGCCCAACCCCACCTCCAGGAGTCACTTTGAGGACACTGGATAAAGATGAACTCAAGAAGATTAACAAGGAACTTGGTGATGAAGAGTTACAAGTTCCGGCAGATGCTGTGTGTCTAGTTTCTGATGGTACTATCAGTGAAGGAATTATGGCAGACTGCAGAGACGACCTTTCTGGAATCTCAATTATTCCTATGACAACAAACCATAATCCGAGTTATTCCACATGTGATACTGTTGTTTTACTCGGAGAGGAAGATTCACTCGCCCTTCCAATTCCCTTGCTTCCCTACGTACCCAAGGGAGTTCAAGATGACTTATTCCACCCTTGCCTTGTCAAAGAAAACCCTAGAGATTGCGACATAGTGATAATCGACTCTGATAATATTGCAAGCGCCGCGGATTTGATTAAATCTGCTGCAGGATTTGCGATTGATTTGGACTCACTACCGAGGCTAGACGGAGCGGCTTTAGATGGCCTACTTGTTGCCCTAAAGTGTACTGCACCTGCAAATTCGAAAGTAATTCTAGTCAGAGGAGTGGGGCAAACTGCATCACTACACACAGACTCACAACACCACGGAGCAGATTGCGCTGTTAGCGTCCTAAATGATGGAAGTGGAATAAGTGCGGCAGCATCATTACCGATGGTAGGAAGGTCTGCTGCAACCAATTTAGAAGACGGTACTATCGCGTCAATGTGGATCCCATGGTCCGCAACAAGTGAGGATTTGGCAATTCTTTGTGCCTCAAACGTGGCCTTCACAATTTGCCCAGCACCCGATGAGAATATTGCAGGATGGATTGCACAAGTCACATCCGGCTTGTCCGCTCATCTGAACAGACTTGGCCTAGCTTCAATCGATTCACTGACAAGAGGGAATCTAAGAGCATTTGACCAAGATACAGCCGCTGTTAGTGGCCTAAGATTGGCTGGCTATGATAGGCCACTGCCACACTGGTTCGCAAGGTGATAATATGCCAACGATTAGTGTAGAGCAATCCCTTCTTCGAAACCTTGTCGAAGCAAAAGGAAGGAAACACGATATCGATGACCTTGCATTTCGACTACCCCTAATGGGTACCGACATAGACAATTGCGATGAAGAAAAACTGGATATAGAAATCTTCCCTGACAGGCCGGATTTACTTTCTCCTGAAACTCTATTTCATGGCATGATGCCATTTTTGCACGACTCTCCACCAAACCCGAGACTCGCAGTCAATCCGGGTACAATTTCGATGACAGTTTCTCCCGAGTTGGCGAAAATAAGGCCTGTGATACTTGGCGCAGTAGTAAGAGGTGTCGATATTGATGATGACATAATCAAGAGATTGATGGATCATCAAGAAAAGTTACACTTTGCACTTGGAAGAGGACGAAAACGAGCATCGATTGGTGTACATGACCTGTCAACAATTTCTCCACCTTTCAGAGTCGAGGCAGCGCAAAGGAGCCTGTCATTCATCCCCCTAGCGATGGAAAAAGAGATGACAATTGATGAAATCCTGAAATCACATCCTAAAGGTATAGATTATGCTCACCTTTTGGAAGGTATGGACAAAGTGCCAATAATTTACGATTCAAATGATGCAGTGTTGTCCTTTCCACCGATCATCAATGGAGACCATACAACTGTCACTACAAAGACTCGCGATTTATTCATCGATGTTACAGGCTTAGATTTCAGGGCGTGTGAATCAGCATTGATGTTAGTTTGCTTACAACTATCAGTTTTGGGTGGCAAAATAGAATCGGTTAGAGTCAAGACATGTGAAGGAAAAGAATGGAGTTTAGACGGCTCTCCTGTTGAACACATAGTTGAAAGGAATTTGGTGGAAGGAATCCTTGGAAACTCATTCACGGATGATGAAATTGAAACCGCTATCCACAGGATGGGAGGAATTTACAACGGTGATTCCTCGGGTAACCTTTCGATATCTATGCCTAGATGGAGATTTGACATACTTCACCCAATCGATTTGGTAGAAGAAGTTGCTATTGGACATGGTTATGATGACCTCGCATATGATGTGCCAAAAGCACCACTAACTGCGATACCTCGCCAAGATGGCCATTTGCGACGTAGAGTTAGAGAAGCGCTGCAAGGACTTGGTCTAATCCAAATCCAATCCTTAACTCTCTCGAATGACAAGGACCAGTTTGAAAGCGTGAGGTGGAAACCCGATGGGGAAATTACTCGCATGACAAACCCAATCACCATTGAACACACAATTCTCAGACAGAACATACTGCCTGGCCTCTTGAGACTTTTAGCGGCCAATCGCCATCATGAACTTCCACAGGGAGTTTATGAGTTAGGAAGCGTTGTAATAAATCACAAAAATCGAGATAAATTTGCCTTCCTAGTTGCAGAAAATTCTGGCGGTTTTGCATCACTGCGCAGTCGTATTCAATCGTTAATGAGAGACCTTGGTTGCACTGACTGGGCACTCGAACCAATAGACAACGGTCCTTGGTTAGCAGGAAGGGCTGCTAACATCGTCATCAAAGGTACAGTTGTTGGCGAATGCGGAGAAATAGACCCAAATGTCTCAGAGATTTTCGAACTAAATGTTCCAATGAGCGGTGCACAAATTGACGTATCAATCATGTCCAGTGTATTGAGTGATCCGGTTCTTTAACCAATGACCAGCTCTTTTTCATCGATTGCTACTTCTATTGTTTCGTAGTAAACGATAATCTGCATACTGCAAGGACCTTCACAAAGGTTGATTTGGTTCTCAAACAACTGGATAGTTTCATTGATATTCCAGTAATCTCTGTCAAAATCATCTGAGACTATCTTGCAAGGAGAGGGTACTACAAGGTCGGGATTTTCTAGAGCGGGAAAGTTTGAATCTCCAATCGCAGCGATTTGCATTGTTGGATACCTGCTTTCATCGTCATTATTGTAATAGGTCAGAAAATCCAACTTGAATGCTAGTTCATCCTTGACAACGATATACACCCCGTCATTTGGATTAACTCTGTGTACTGACATATCATATGTGTACCATTCCATTCTTTCAGAAGTATCATTGCTTAGTTCTTCAGGGACCTCGTTAACATCAGACAATTCTGCGCCTTCAATAAATGTCCAGGAAACTCCCTCTGAGAGATAGATGTCGGTTGATGAAAACTTCATCCAGTAATCTGTACTGTTTGACTCCGACTGCCCTGGTAAATCAAAATGAGTATATGATTCAGAATCGGTTGCATCAATTTCAGTTGTAAATGTAGAACCATCTGCGCCCAACTTGGGACTCACCTTTCCATCTTGGATAGTTGAGTTGGATTGAGCGCCGAACGAGCATCCGTATGTTGTTTCTTCAATGATTAGATTGATCTCAAGTGACGACCATGCCAAGTCTTCTGCCTTCTCATCAAAACCCAACTCTACCAATGGGTTGTCCTCATTGCTGTCGCTGACTGAGTTTTCAGAATCCACTAGGATTACGTTAGATGTCCCCAAATCCGATTCATATGTGGCAATCAGGTAAGTCCAAATAACCGCTGTGACAATGACCAACACAAGTGCAGTAGTCAAAGTCACAGCGATTATTCTTCTAAGGCTCATCTTCAATCACAGCTCGTTGTCTTGACGATTTCTTGCGAAAAGGACAGCGCCCAGTGTTGCAAGGATTGCTGTTACTCCTAGGAAGCCAGGTGTATTATTGTCTTCCTTGTCATCCTTGTCCTCATCTACCACTGCTGGTTCTGCTCCACCGTCGCCGACTATGACCTTACCGAACATCTCTACACCAATGTGTGGTTCACATGCATAGTAGAATGTGGTGTCTTCAGTAAAGGTGTAGTGGAAATCTACTGTCTTTGCAGCAGCACCGGAATATACGCCGTTTTCTACGTATGTAGTTGACTTCAGTCCTGCGACTTCTTTGACGTTGTGTGCCATAGATTCATCAGTCCACTTCCAGCAAACTGTTTCACCAACTGCGATTGTTGTGGATGCTGGAGTGAATCCATACCCATCAGATGTGATTCCAATTGTTGCAGCACAGACAACCTCTGGTTCCTCAGGCTCAGTTGGCTCATCTGCTGGCGGGGTGATGACCTTGTCGATAACGTGGATTACACCGTTGCTTGCTGGAACGTCAGCAAGTACTACTGTTGCTCCCTCCGCTCCGACGGTTACAACTCCTTCTGCGACCGTGACGGTCAGTTCATCACCGTTCGCTGCTGTGACAGTATTGGCACCGTCGGCGAGGTCAGTCGATGCGATTTCTCCAGCGACGACGTGGTATAGCAGGATATCAGCAAGTGCTGCGATCTCTTCCTCTGTGGTGAAATCATCTAGGGTGATTCCTGCTGCTGCGAATGCTTCGTCAGTTGGTGCAAACACCGTGTAGTTGTCGTCTCCTGACAATGTGTCAACCAATCCTGCCAC
>WTIV01000086.1:7668-16888 GCA_011525095.1 Methanobacteriota archaeon | reverse complement strand
ATGACCATAAGAGAGCCTAGAGCTGCTGAGCCAAACAAGTACAGATTCTTGCGCATGTATCTGTTAATGATGAAGGAAACTCCAACTAAAATTCCACCAACTAATTCAGTGCCTACATCATACCCATTTGCCTCAAGCATAGAAACTATCCAAAGCATAGTCTGCAAGGAAATATAACCAGTTACGGCCAATGACATCAAGCGTACCACCATGGACATTACCAAACCACAGAAGACGGTGGCTGCTAAAGTAAAGTCTCCCTCTGATAATGTTGTGAATGCGCCTATTTCATCCCAAAGAATTGTTGCACTCAGTTGACCTATTGCACAGCCTGTAAGGAAAGAAAGAATCTTGATTTTGGTGGCACCCCTGAACATTAGGAAAGCACCAACGCACAACAGGATTACACCGAATGTGGGACCTGCCCATATGTCAAAGCGACTCCAGAATTCGCCACTGACATCCATGTCTATCCCATTATGAAATAGGTTACAATCGTTTTTGTTGCTTTTGGATGTTTAGTGTCTACTCACATCATCCAGAAACTCAATCCAAGAATCACGTAACATGCTAGAAGCATTGCGCCTTCTAGCCAATTCGTTGTGCCATCTCTTAGAATAGAATTCGCTACAAGAACCGATAGGAAAGTTGCTGCGGTCTCAAGAGGGCCGAACTCAAGTGATAGGTCAACGCCCATAACCCAAGCAAGGACTACCATCAATGGAGCAACGAATACTGCGATTTGAACACTTGAACCGATTGCTATTGCAAGCGATAGATCCATCTTGTCTTTGCCCGCAACAATTACTGCCGTGAAGTGCTCTGCTGCATTACCGAAGAACGGCAGCAAAATAACACCGATAAAGAGGGTGGGCAATTTCAATTCGGTCGCTGCTGAGTCTATTGAGTGAACCAGAATTTCTGCCATCCAACCAACTAGAATTGTAGCAAGAATCAGCAGAGTCCAAGCGTCTTTGTTCGTCATTTTTGGCTCTTCATGGTGAGCAGATTCGTCTGAAGCAAAGATGTGAGCGTGGGTTTTCAATTGGAAGAAAAGTGCTAGACCATAGATAATCAACAGAACTACTGCAGCGTATCGAGACAACTTGACTATACTATCAAATCCTCCTCCACCGATATTTACTGCTGCAGGTATCATCATTGCAAGAACTGCAATTAGTAAAAGAGAACCGCTCATACTCTGAGCCTTTTGATTGAATTCCTGCTTCCTATGGTTGATTCCACCCCAAAGTAGGGAAAGACCGAGAACCAGTAACAAATTACCTAGAATACTTCCAACTAGGCTTGCTTGGACAACTGTAATCATCGTCTCTGCTTGGTCAGCGTTCGTTGCTGCTGTGTAAATTGCTAAACTTGCAATTATGATTTCAACTGCATTACCGAAAGTAGCGTTGAGCAGACCACCGAGCGATTCGCTTGTTCTGAGCGCAATCTCTTCGGTTGCATGACCCATCAACAATGCTAACGGCATTATTGCAATCATTGAGAAGAAGAAACTCATTCCTGCATCGTGAGCAATCATTGAGAAATATACGGTAATTGGTACAGCAATAAGCAACCAATTGAGTTTGTTCTCAAACGGACTAAATGATTGCAATACGCCTATTTTGGGAGTTTCTGACTCCGCGATAGAAATCAGCTCCTCTTTCGCTTCGCTGCCTTTCTTCGAGGAGGTGCACGACGCTTACGTGTTCGCCTTCGAGGCCTGTCATCGTCGTCGTCATCGTCGTCATCGTCGTCATCGTCATCGTCTTCATCATCGTCGTCATCAGATGCCTTCTTCTTTCGACGTCTCTTTGGTTGAATTGTATTGACTGCAAATGGATCGTCTTCATCATCCTCAGGTGCTGACTGTTGCTCCTCTTTCTTCTCTTCTTTTGGAGCTGTTCCGGTAATTGCTGCCATATCAGGTTCTGATGATGTTCCAATGAATTCGTTCATCCAATCATCTCCAACATCGTCATCATCGTCGCCCTTCTTCTTCTTCGGGCCAGACATTGCTGTTGTGATTACCACTAATGACACAAGCACAGCAAGTAGTGAAACACCTGCTGTAACCCATGCAATCATGTAAGGAGGGTCAGTTGCATTCAGTTCAGCATAGATTGTTTCAGGCTCTTCTGCTACAGGGTTTGAGTACTCACAAACCGTTGTACCGTCGGAGACTCTTTGTCTACAGAAATCTGTGACAAACTTAACTTTGGTAGTCCTTTCATTTCCTGCTGAATCCACGGCCTTAACCGAAACTTCATGCACACCAGGAAGGAAATTACCGGAACTGAAAGACATCTCAAATGTCCAATCTCCATCTTCGTTAATAGTAAGACCAGTCACGTTTCTCCATGGTTCGGTTACCGATGAAGATGTTCCATAGTTTTGGACAAATCTCATCTGCATGTCTACGATTCCAACATCGTCTGTTGCTCCAGCGACAACTTTGATTGCATTTCCATACAGGTACATCGCACCATCATTTTCAGATGTTGGTGAGAAAATTGTCACTGTGGGTGATTTAGCATCGATTGAGAATTCGGTAATTTCTCTCTCGACATTGTTCAGAACCATATCTGTAAGATTGATTGAAATCAACAAATCTCCAGCGGTTGTAGATGAAGAGATTGTGAAACTTTGGAAGTATTCTGGACCTTTGTCCGGGTCATTTGTATTCTGTGAAAGAAGTACCATTGCAGTCTCAGCGCCACCTGTTAGAGACTCTCCTGCAGATGTTGTGATATTGATGAGGGGGAAATCATTGAGCAGTTCTGAGGTCTCAATTCTCAGCGTGTATTCTCCCCTTACAATGGAATTGTCCAGCACAGGAACACTGTCTTCATCAGTGATAGTGTAAGTGATTGTTGGAGCTTGCGTGTCTTCTGTAACCATCAATGCGTTACCACCGATACCCGGGAAGATATTCGGATTTATGTTTCCAAAAGAGTCTGCTAAAACTACTGCATACCAAACATCTCTTTGGGTATCCAGAGGAACTGGAATTTGTCTAATCATTGTTGCGAACTCATTCTCAGGAATTGACTCTTCAATCAATTCCCATCCAGGATCCGTATAGTTTGATACAGCGAACTCTGAGTCACCAAAAGGATCTCCAAAGTGACGGTATAAGGAGTATGTTTCGCCATTTTCCTGGTCTGAATTAAACCACTCTAAATCGACGATTTTCAACTCTCCGAGCATCATAAGATTGCTAATTCTAGCCGGGCTGGGAGACTGTGTGTCCTCTACGATGGGTCCATCCCAGTTCTGTACTAATTCCTTGTACATCATGGTACCATTACATCCTTGACAGTTGTAAAGAGCCTCGCTCGTTACGAAATAGTATGAGCCGACTGATGTAATACCGGGATCCAGTTGAACATCAAACTGTTCTACTCCATCAGGAACGCTACCCATCCAAATCATAGACATGTTTTCTTGGAATTCTGCACCTACAACTCTCCATGCTGCTCTCCAAATGTGATATCTTTCTCCTTCAATACCAACCTGGTCGGTCCATGTAACTCTAGTTGTCAGGTTTCCGATGAACTCTGCCTTTACGTTAGTTGGCTCCTTAACCCAATTCTCATCCGAATCTTCATCAACATCATCACAGGAATTAGATGATATGTCGGTGTTGTATGCGCCATACTGGTCTACGACAACAACACAGTAGATGAAGTTACCAAATGTGTTGTATGGTACGTTGTAGTAGAATACGAATGAACCGTCGCCATCGGTATCTGCTGCTTCTGCAACCGTTGCAATCAACTGAGCATACGGGTCATTGGTTGATGAGAAATATTCACCATGCCTGTAAATCTTGTAAACTTCGTTCTCTTCTGAGAATAATCCGTCCCAAGCAATTGTGGTATATCCGGTGCCGTTCTCTAGTGGGTTGAATAGAGCCTCAACGGTAGTCACATCATTAGGAGGAGTATTGTCTTCAAGCAGTGAAGATGTCATGGCGTTACTTGACAGGAATCGGATATCCTCGTAATCGCTACCGTTCTCAGTCCAATTTGGTAAGAGATAGGTCACTGAGTAGTACACTTCTCTGTTAGTCTGAGGAGGGATATCCAGAACGTAATTAGTAGAGGTTGATGAG
Organism: Methanobacteriota archaeon; assembly: GCA_011525095.1. Lineage (GTDB taxonomy): Archaea > Thermoplasmatota > Poseidoniia > Poseidoniales > Poseidoniaceae > MGIIa-K1. The sequence continues at coordinate 12,768 of WTIV01000086.1, read as the reverse complement.
ACAGTGGCAATCTTGGTAACATCAGGATTATTTGGAATGAACAAACTATCTGCATTTGCTCTGGTTACCTGGAAATTGGTTTGCCATACGTTGATTTGAAGAGCGTCTGGTCCTGTTTCAGGTAGAATTGGGTACAATGAATTGTAATTGATCCATTGTATGGTCGTCTGGCTTGCTCCAGGGTCAAATGTTGCTTGAACATTGAAAGGAGAACGGATCGGTGTTGTAATCTCTGTTACTGGTTCTAGTAATGAACTCGCACCGAAATCAAGTGGGGATGTGATTGTGCCATTACCAAGTTCTGTTGTAATCGCATAGTAGAATGTGCCATTTGTTCCGGCTCCGACTTGGTAAGTCACCTCATGAGTACCCAATGCTTCTCCCCTGCAGTCGATGCTTTGAGTAATGGTTGCTTGGTCACAAGCGGTTACTGATGTCCACGGGTTTAGTGATTCGATATTTGCTGGGGTAATTTGAGCTGTGTGGCGATATAAGTGGTATGTCGCATCCCACAATTCGGAATAAAGGTTGAAGTTACCTGCCGTATCCTCAATATTTCTCCAACTCACGGTTGTAGTCTCACTGACATTGTCAAATGAAACCGTGATATCTTGCGCCTGTAACTCATCTGGAATACCGATATCAGCGCTAACTGTATTCAACATCGGAAGTGATGATACAAGCAATATGGAGAGGACGAAATAAGTCGTCCTGCGATTTCCTCCGTTCAGCATCCTGCCACCCATCACTTCTACGCTTTCTGTGATTCGGTTATGAGAGTACCGCCGTAGGCGGTGTAAACCACGCTTAGTTTGGGCGTTTTCATGGCCTTCGGTGAAAGAACAATCATTCATCAGTATTTTCTTTACCCTTCGGAGTTGATAGAGGCTTGGTTTTGTCTAGAGCTTGCAAATCTGCCTTTGCTTTGAAAAATCTAACAACGAATGTGTAAATTCCGCCAAGTCCAGAAATTGCAATAATCAAAGAAATTGGATTGATTTCGATATTATTCCACTCACCCCAAGAACCGTAATCCATGTAGGCCATAATCGCAGCACCTAGGAGTGCCGCGAAGGTGAGAACCATTCTATCTGCACGGCTAAATCCGCCGTAATTCCTGCTACCTGCTACCGCCTGTGCTTGAGTCCCTAAATAGGAGCCAAACATTGCAAACATAGCAGCGGCCCAGGCTAATTCTGCATGACCAAACCAAACCATGTTGTATCCAAGTGCGAGAACCCAAACAACGTCTAGGACTCTATCGAGGGTGTGGTCGAGATAATCTCCCCATCTCGTAACCTGACCTGTTGCTCTTGCTAAGTTACCATCAAGGCCATCTAAAGCCATTGCAGTAGCCATCAAAACTGCCGCTCCAACGAACATCAGTGCTCCTTCTTGACCCGCCCCTGCATTCATCATTAGCCACGCTGAAGCTAGGCCGGTCGGAAGGGTTAGCCAAGTTAGGGTTGCAGGATTAACACCCTCTAATTTCGACACAAGGGGTTCGCTCAACTGCTTGAACAAATTGCGACCCTTTTCTAGCGCCATGGTCTATGCTCGGACGTTTACCGTCTTTGTTACTTATGGTTCACAAAGCCAATCTATTGCCATATCAGGAGTTGTATGATGTGGGCAACCTGATGAAATCCATGCTTCGACGTCCGTTCCTTCGTAAATTGGCCTAACATCATCAAGGAGGTCGTTCCATGGCCCTCCAAGCATTTCTACCTCAACATTAGCGCGAATTTTCTCTTCAGAATACCCTCTATCTATGAGTCTAGCTCTCAACACGTTAGGGTCACATCTAACGACAATTAGAGCATCTACTGGAATGTAGTGTGCAAGATGCCCATCCAGTAGTGTTAGTTTAGCCGGATTTATCCAAGTGGCCGATAACTTCTCGACATCGATTTCTGCTGCTCCGTCTTTGCCAATTTCACCAAGGCAATTATTCTCCTCAGCATAATCCCTCATCGAAATGACTGGCAGTCCTAACTCAGAACACAATGTGGTTTTTCCACATCCAGGTGTGCCGATTACTCCAATTGAGCGCACCCCCGACTCTTCCATAGGAAGTGCTGTAGTGGCCAAGTGTTAAACATCATGCCTCAATTAGGCGAATGAGATTCATGTTTGGCGCCGCTGACCCAGAGCAAGCAATCGCCCAACTTGAGGCGTATTACAGAGAGGGGCGAGGCGAGCGAGCAGAAGTGATGGCCTCGGCTTTAGTAGACCAATTGATGGCTCAAAAGGACAGGGCTGATGACACGCAAGGAATACTTGTGAAGGGTTTGAGAATCCTTGCTGGAGTTTTGAATAGCCGGCAAAAATACAAGCGTGCAAGAATTACAATTGGGCTACTTCACAAGCATCGAAATAAGCACGGGAAAGCAGTAGGACACGACCTTGTTACTGCCGCTGCTGATTACCATCTCGCAGGTTTTATTCACGCAAATTCTGGAAAAAAAGGTGCAGCAAAGAAGGCTTTTTCCAAATGTGAAAAACTACAACCAGGGCATCTGGCGGCTGCACTAGACGTTGCAGAACAGTGTGGATACGTGAAAACATTAGCGAGATTATACCCCTTAGCAGGCCCAGTGATCAGCAGAAATGGTACTTACATCCTAGAAATCGAAGGAAGGCCCGCTGCTGATGCCAGAAGAATTGGTGCGGTTTTAGGAGGCGAGGTACAGACGGATATCGAGCGTCAAATATCTGCGATTATGGCTGGCGAACAGGCTGCGAACGCTAGACTGCAAGCCGCTGTTGATTCTCTTGTTCCAACGCATGATTACCACACGTACAGCACGAATTGAGTCTATAATTGGTAGCGGGAGATGGATTTGAACCATCGATCTACGGGTTATGAGCCCGTCGGTCTAACCAAGCTAACCTATCCCGCTGTTAACCCGACGGCGATGGTCTCTATTCTTGAACCCACCGACCTAATTTTGCTTTGAAATAACGGGAGGTTTTTGGATAAGTACCCCTTAGGGTTAACCGATGAAGACGAATTTCCGTCTAATGGCCGTTACTCTGACTTTACTTAGCGCTAGCCTTGCTGGCTGCATTGGAGGAGATGATGAAGATGATGGAGAATACTCTGGACCAATTAATTTGGTGGTATTCTACGACTCAACATCTGGCACCATTGAAAGTTCAGTGAACAATGGTCAGCAAGGGCCAACCACAGGTGTAGAGTTATCATTCGATTTCGCCGATACAACTTCAGATGATGGCGCAATCACCAAAATTATACTCGACCCAGATGACGGATCGACCCCTATTGAGGCGGATCCAAATGATAACGCTGTAATATCCTACACTTGGATGACTCACGGAGTTTTTGAAATCACACTGTCTGCCGAAGATGAACAAGGGAACTCACACGATATTGAAGTCAGTGTTAGGGTTGACATGCACATTGTATGGACAGAAACAAACACTGGTTCTGCAACGATGACTTTCGACGCTACTCCAGATTGTGAAGATGGAGAGCCCTTGCCAGAAAGAATTACTGTTAGTTCTACCGCAGAAAACCCATCGGGTCCACCTTGGGCTCCAGGGGGAAGTTCTGACGTAACATGGAGTCTTGTTAACCCATCTGAGGAAGTTGTTTCTGACCAATCTGGAACAATAGGAGCAGGCGCTTCAGAAACTTGGGATTACACAACAAGAGACACAATGGAAGGAGTTTGGTCCCTCAATGTTGAAGTATCACAGGAGGGAACAAACACTGATCCTGTAAATGTCGAAAATGATGTCACAGTTGCATATGCAGAAGGGTCTGAAGATCCAGTGAACCCTCGCACAGAGTGAAACTAAAGTGAAAGTAAACTGCAACCTTGCAGTATCGCTTTTACGATACACGGATTGAATAATCTCCACTTTCAGTGTTAGTTTGTGAGACCTTCTTTCTTTGATATACTAAGGCTAGTGAGTAGACATCATGGCAGCAAAGAGCAAGTCGAAGAAGCAGAAAGAAGAAGAGTCCCCTAACACAGAGGTTGTTACAATGGAGGAAGTAGAAGAGCCAGAGGTCAGCATCGAAGACCTTCCAGGTGTTGGTCCAGCAACAGCAGAAAAGCTACGTGAAGCCGGATTTGATGAACTACTAGCACTCGCAGTAATGAGCCCTCCTGACCTAGCAGAACAAGCAGAACTAGGTGAAGCAGTTGCAGGAAAGATTATCCAAGCTGCGAAGAAAATGGCAAACATCGGTGGATTCGTATCAGGAACTGCACTTCTAGAAAGAAGGAGAGAAGTTCAGAAGTTATCCAGCATGGTACAGTCAATCGACGATTTGCTAGCAGGTGGATTTGAGACTCAATCTCTTGTAGAAGTATACGGAGAATTTGGTTCAGGCAAGACACAAATCGGTCACCAACTAGCAGTGAACTGCACTATGCCAATTGAGCAGGGTGGACTAGATGGAGACGTATTCTACATCGATACAGAAGATACATTCAGACCGGAGAGAATTACTCAGATGGCACGTGGCCATGGTCTCGACCCAGAGGCTGTCCTAGAGAGAATTCACGTAGCACGTGCATACAACTCTGCACACCAAATGCTACTTGCAGAAGAAATCAAAAGAATGAGTAGAGGAATCAACGTCAAGATGATTATCGTAGATTCTCTGACCAGCCACTTCAGAGCTGAATTCGTCGGAAGAGGTATGCTTGCAAACCGTCAGCAAAAACTCAACAGACACCTGAAGGATCTGAAGCAGTTAGCTGATGTTAACAACGCTCTAGTCTTGGTTACCAACCAGGTTATGAGCAAGCCTGATGCAATGTGGGGAGACCCAACCAAGCCAATTGGTGGCCACGTACTAGCCCACGCATCAACATTCAGACTGTACTTGAGAAAGGCAAAAGGTGGAAGAAGAATCGCTCGCCTAGTCGACTCTCCAAACCTACCAGATGGAGAATGTGTATACCAAGTCTGTGAAGACGGTCTCCGTGACTGAATAAGGGTAAGACAATCGCCTTCTCGCCCCATTGGGGTGGCGGCACCTTCAAATTAGGTGCAAATAGGATGAGACGCTATGCGACACCTCATTGAGCGTGTACTCGAGCTTGCAGATGAAGAAGAAGG
>WTIV01000086.1:0-7568 GCA_011525095.1 Methanobacteriota archaeon | reverse complement strand
ACGCTATGCGACACCTCATTGAGCGTGTACTCGAGCTTGCAGATGAAGAAGAAGGGCCGTCAATTCGACCAACTAGTGTCGAAGAGATGGAGTCAAACGACGCTGAATTAAAGCGCCTTCTCGAGTCACTTCAACCCAGAATACGAGTGTATGGAGTGGGTGGAGCAGGATGCAATGCAGTAAGTCGCCTCCACGAGGAAGGATTGTTCGATAACCGCTACGTCACAGGTCATGCAATCAATACCGATGCGCAGGCTTTGTTAATGAGTCCTCTTGAGAATAAAATTCTAATCGGTAGAACCGCAAGAGGAAGAGGAGCCGGTGGAGACCCTACAAAGGGAGAAGCAGCTGCTCTCGAGAGTGAGAACAATCTGAGAAAAATCACAGATGACACACAATTGGCGATCATAACTGCAGGTATGGGAGGCGGTTCAGGTACTGGAGCAGCAGGTCATATTGCAAGACTTGCCAAGGAGCAGGGTGCACTAACAGTTGCTGTAGTCACATATCCATTCAACTCGGAAGGAACTCTAAGAAAGCAAAATGCAGAATGGGGTCTAGAACGACTAAGAGAATACTGTGACACAATTTTAGTGATTCCGAATGAAAGACTGTTGGAGATAGAAGGAGTCAGAGACCTGCCAATCGCTAGCGCTTTCAGAGTTGGGGACGAATTGTTGGTTAGAGCAATCACAGGAGTTACTGAGTTGTTAACGACTGACGGAATGGTCAATCTTGACTTTGAAGACCTCAAGGCTGTCATTAACTCAGGTTCTGGCGTTGCCATGATAGGGCTAGGTGCAGCAAGTGGTCCAGGAAGAGCAGAAGCGGCTACCTTGGAAGCGTTGCATTCACCACTACTCGACTTAGATGTTTCAGATGCAAGAGGCGCACTAATCAACGTTGTTGGAGGTTCTAGTTTGACGTTAGGCGAAGCAGAAAAGTGTGCTCAACTAATTCAGAGTAAGGTTGGTGAAAATGCACGAATAATTTGGGGAGCTGCAGTCGACGAGAGCCTCGGAGAGGACATTCGCGTAATGTTAGTACTGACGGGGGTACGTTCCGAACAAATCCACGGTGCAAGCGAGAACAGGCAACTACGTGCGCTCAAATCAAGAAACATCGAGTTCGTCAACTAATCCTTAACTGCCATCACCGTTAAGGATAATACGGCAATTATTCCGATTACTCCAACTGCTAATTGTCTGGATGAAACCGAATCATCTGTAATTGGAGTGACTACTTCACCCTCGTAATTTGGACCCGGAACTGCGTACGAATTTGAGTTCCATTCATCTCCAGATACTGCTCCATTTCCATTCACTGCATTTCCATGAGCAATGAAAGTCACCAACTCTGCATCTGATTCCGGTGCAGTCCAGTTAAACTCCCAGATACGTTGATTATTGTTAGAAGAAGAGTGAGTGTAACCCTCTTCCAATTCTTGCACATCGCCTGTTATTTGACCATGTGAAATCAATATTCTAAATCCACCTTGGGGGTCATTTGCCTCCACATTTGATTCAATTGTGAGGGTCAGGTTGTAAGTCTGAGTTGCGTTATAGACGTCTGGTAGTCCCAACAAAGTGACTTTTGTCTCCTCAGATGAGGCGCCGTGGCAGACACATCCATTATCTCCAACCTCTCCAATACCTGTTGGTAGAGCCTCAACCTGGCTAATGATCGCAAGCGACAGAAGCAGCACAAGCAATCTTTTCATGAAAGTCCTAAATGGAATTTGTAAATAATACAATCTACGATTAGCGGCACGCACTCGATTGCATTTTTAGCGAAAAAGCGAGATGAATCAATACATGGTTTCAATAACTATGAGTAAATTTGTTATTTTTAGTGAGTAATGTGTTACCGTTTGAGACGACTGATTTACCACCTGAAGATGAGGAAGAAATCGACCCGTTTGCTGAACTTGAGATAGGCACAAAATCGTCCTACAGTAGAGGAAATGATGCGCTTTCTATGTTTGAAGAGGAGGATGACCCGCTCGCTGCATTTGCTGAGGATGATGACCCTCTATCTTCATTCGTAGATGAAGATGAAAATACAGTTGAAGAAACAGTGATCTCCTTTACCGATGAGAAGGTCCCCGAACTGAAAAATGGAACGGCGGAATCTAATCCCTCGGAAGCCACCTACAAACTACTCCTAGAAACGGTGTGGGTTGATGACATACTAGACCCATCAGAGGTTGAACTCCTGGCAAGGAAGCGCGGAGAACTTGGACTTAGTTTCGAAAGGCACCTGCAACTTGTGAGAGATATCATCGGAGGCTGACCGATGTCCCCTACCCCATTCGAGCACGGACTAGCACTCGCTTGGTCAGATGGCGCATTATCAAGAGAAGGTGCGTTAATGCTTGAGGCACTTCAAACCCAACTTGGCTTGAGTGACAAAGAAAGAGCTTTGCAAGAGCAGGAATGGTTGAATGACATCTCGAAGAATGAAAGAAGGTCCTTTGGGGATGGAGACCAAATTCTCAGAGAATGGCTAGAAGGGCTTAGTGATAAGGAAAATCTTGGACAAAGTGCACGTTCAATGGGTAGGGCTGCACTTGACGTAGGACTTTCAAAATCTGGTTGGAGAGATGCATTTACTTTCGCTAAAGGACTTGGTCTAGGAGAAGAACTTGCCAATGGGGTTTGGCTAGAAGAAGAAGCTGAACCATTAGATGGATGGCCCTCAGCACTAGACCCGCTCGCAATTATCCTAGGCTTGGTATTGTCTGTACCAAAATCAATCCAGAGAAAGGATGCTGAACTTTCTGAAGGGGATGCATTCGTAGTTATCGACCACCCTGATGCGAAACCGAGCTATCTGTCTTGGATGCCAGAACTTACTCCCGTCAAGCACGACAAATGTGGATGGGGTTGGGAAGGTGAACATTCCATATCAACACCAGCTCCAAAGAAAGATTTGGTTTTCTGCACTTCTGTGCTGTTAGCATGGGTTAGGAGATTCATCTCCATGAGGCATAAGCGTGGAGAAAAGGGGTTAGATGGTATTCCAGATGGTTTCCAAATTATGCCTTCTTCCAGTGAGTTAGAAAGTGATGGAAATAACCTGAAAATTTCAATGATTGTCGACTTGGGAGAATCTGGGTTAGTGCGTCCATTTGCAACCGTAAATGTCAACGGAGTTGCGAAATTGAACCCTGCTCCTGAAGGTCTTGGTGAGAGTTGGGTAAGGATTCACAATGCTATCGGAAATCTAGTTCTAAACGCTCTAGAATCACTACCTCTACAACTCTCACAGGCTGCAGGATTGAATAATAACTTCAAGAATGTCTCTCTTGAGGATGGTTGGATTACTCTTGACTTTGATGAATGATTACTTCAGAGGTAATCTTGCAGTCTTTCCTCAAACTGTTTGATACACTGCAATATTTCTCATGAGACTTGTGTACTACTCTCTCGACCAACTTCTGAGGTACGTTTCCTTCAACGTGGTAAACAAAGTGAATCGAAGTGAAATAGCGAGGAGATTCGTCATTACGAGTAGAATCCATCTCTACCCACACTTTAGAAAAATCTCTTTCTTTAAGCCCAATTACAACATCTACGATTGAACATGCACCTACCATCTGTAGTGCTAATTGCATTGGACTAGGCCCATCTTCCCAGTTCATCTCTATTCTTTGACCGTTGGAGTTGATTCCAACCATATTCTTTCCACCGGTCCATTCGACGGTTCCCTGCATAAATCGGCCAAATGTCGCTAAGAGAAGAAACCACCGTCGACCGCTGTGTTGATGAAGGGGGTCAAGTTGGCGTGTAACGAGCACCATGTCAGGCAGTCCAATCACAATGGAAAACGGAGTTTTAGTTGTACCAGATAATCCAATTGTTCACTACATTGAAGGTGATGGAATTGGAGTGGACATCACACCAGTAATGATAGAGGTTGTCGATGCTGCAGTTGAGAAAGCATACTCTGGTAACAAGCAAATTACTTGGAGCGAAACTCTTGCAGGTGAAAAGGCATTCAATCACACCGGTGAATGGTTACCTGAAGCGACACTCGATGCAATGAAGACCGGTTTGGTCTCAATTAAGGGACCGCTAACCACACCTGTTGGTGGTGGAATTCGCTCTCTGAATGTCGCTCTTCGACAGAAGCTGGACCTATTTGCATGTGTGAGACCTGTCCGCTGGTATGAGGGAACACCCTCTCCAGTAAAGGCTCCTGGAGATGTTGACATGATTATCTTCAGAGAGAACAGCGAAGACGTTTACGCTGGTATCGAATGGGAAGCAGGTTCAGAGGGTGTTGCCAGAGTAATTGATTTCTTAGTCAATGAGATGGGTGTAGACAAAATCAGATTCCCAGATACTTCTGGAATCGGAATCAAACCAATCAGCAAAGAAGGAACCGCAAGAATCGTCCGCGCTGCTATACAATACGCAGTAGACAATGACAAGGATAGTGTCACACTTGTTCACAAAGGCAACATCATGAAGTTCACAGAAGGTGGTTTCAGAGATTGGGGATACCAACTAGCAAAAGATGAATTTGGCGCTACTGAACTTGATGGAGGACCATGGTGCACGTTTGAAAATCCGAACACTGGAACTACGATCACCATCAAGGATGTAATCGCTGATGCTATGCTTCAACAAATTATCACAAGACCTGCTGAGTATGGTGTATTGGCTACAATGAACTTGAACGGTGACTACATTTCTGATGCTTTAGCTGCACAAGTTGGTGGAATTGGAATTGCACCAGGTGCAAACATCAATTACGATACTGGAATCTCAATTTTCGAAGCAACACACGGAACTGCTCCAAAGTATGCAGGACAAGACAAGGTAAACCCCGGATCTCTAATCCTGTCTGCTGAAATGATGCTACGCCACATGGGTTGGAGTGAAGCTGCTGACCTAATCGTTGGCGGAATGGAAGGGGCGATTTCGGCAAAAACCGTCACCTACGACTTCGAAAGGCTGATGGATGATGCAGAACTTCTGTCTTGTTCCGCGTTTGGAAAAGCAATCATATCTCACATGTGAGATGATCTGTTTCCTTATCATAACGAGTGATTTTTTAGATAACCAATTGAGGAAGGACCATTGATTTAGGTCTTCAAAATCTCTCATCTTAACCATGAGTTTAAGTCGCGGCTACTTGCAATGACTCCGAATCCAAATCTCTCTTCAATCGCTCTTGCGACTAGAGCGAAATCCGAATCTCTTGTGGCAATTAGAATACTACCAATTTCACCAAGCGGACGGTTTGCCATAGCCGTAGAGAGGCACATTAGTGACTGGTCTGCCTTTTCTGGATAGATGTCCTTGTCGTCAATCACTTCACGCATAGGTTCGCCATGCAACCTCTTCATTGCAGTGATTTCATCATAAACTTCAGTGTGCTCCAACAAGAATTTCTTCAATCCTGTACGAATGTCTTCATCGTCCGCTTCGTCTTCAATGTGCAGATCCAATGGTTTCCAATTGGAGAATTCGGAGATAACCTCATTCGCTATTTCGAGTAGAGACTTCTCATTCAATATTGAGTTCAATTCTTCACCAGATACTAGGGTTTCGGAGAATCTCTCTCTGATTCTCTCTACATCTGTTGCGATAGAAATCAGTTCATTTTGAACAATCTTTGGTAGCCACAATTTGATAACACCTTCTGCAGAACGATGCTTTAAGATTCGATGGAATCTTCCTCTTCCACCAACGTCAAGAGAAGCTTCTGAGTTAATTCCTAGTCTCTCTGAAATTCTGTTTTGAAGTTCATCGACTAGGATATTGGTGTCAATAATTACTAGAGGAGTTAATGCTAGGTTTCTCAGATATGACCTCTGTTTAACAGGGAGATTGTGCCTATGAGTTGCGAACAATCCCCTCTCTGCATCAGCAAGTCTCTTGATGTCTAGAACACCAAATTTTCCGGAGTTTTGTGCCCTTTCTAGTAGCATCAAACCCTCAAGCGGTTTTTCTTCTGCTGCTGCAAGAGCGATTTCGTAAATCTCCTCTCCCGACGGGTCATGTAACATTGCTTGTGCATATCTGTTTTCAAAGGTATGACGGTTTCTTCGTCTCTCTCTTTGTAATGAATTCAATGCCGCTTTTACTCTTCCAGAGAATGGCTCTATTGGAAGATGTCGTGGGTGGGACCTTGGATAATTCCTTAGCATGTCTAATTCTTCTTCAGAATGTCTTACTCTCTCCACATTCTGGAGATTACCAAATTGGTCTTCTTGTTCGACCATTTCAGTTCGCTTTACAAAGTTTGTCAGCATTCTGGTAGCTTCGTCTGTGTTGCGTTTATTTGCTGCGACATGAGAGACGTTCAGGTATAGTTGGAATCTCTTTGTGAGCGCTGACTTGAGAGCAGGTTGATTCTCTAAGAGTGAAACTGCCTCAGACCATTGCTCTGCATGTGCGAGGTGAATCAATGCCTTCCTGTGGAGCAAAATCTTGTGTTCGTAATCGAATTCCTCATGGTCTCCAGCTTTCTTGTAATCTCTAGCAGCGTTCAGTTCGTCTTTGTTACTGACGTGCATGGCGGCACGTGCGAGTGTGTGCCACGGTGATTGCGGGTCATTTTCTTGATACCAAGATACCAAGTTATTCAAACCGATGTCGTGTTCTAAAACCAAATGCCTGACTGCCTGCATCATTGGCATGGCTGTAACATCGCCTGAGAGGAGGCCATCGAGTAACTCTACAACGCCTTTTGACTTACCAGTTTGTAGTTGCCACGAGGCTCTGTTCAGACGTAATGTGTCGATAACAGCGCTGAACAATCTAGATTCAATATCTGATAACTCAGCCTCTGAAACACTCTTTGCGAGAGTGTCAAGGACTTTGGAATCAGCTAAACCATCTCCTCCATCCTTTAGTGCCTGTTTGCAATTATTGAATGCCTTGATACCGTTTTTGTCTAGAGTGTCAACAACCCAATCATCATCTGATTGGGCTGCTCCATCCAACATCAAAATGAGTCCTTTGCTAGCGGGTGAAAATGCACTTGGAACCTCTGCATTCTCTACTGTAGTCAGTGCATTTCGCCTTGCTCTCCTGATTGTTTCGAAGTCCCAACCTTTTAACTTAGCAGGCAGAAGATGTGCAACTAGAAGAGTAGCATATGGGTGCTCAATGCACCTTTGATCATCCACAAGTAGGACTTCTGCAAGCCTCTTCAAGTCGAGATTTCTGGAAAACAAATCAATAGATGAATCAATACCGAGGGATGCTTCACTATCATGGAGTTTTCTTGCAGCGGCTGAGCGTAAATCGGTTCCTAGACTGGTATCGTTTACAATTGAAGACAGCCCCTCTTCAGCCAATATTTCTGTTTGCTTTACCAACCATTCTGTCGCATTCTGTCCAAGTTCTTTGACTAGTGGAATTAAGGTTGACATTTCTGCATCAGGCTCTACCTTCAGAGAAGTCAGCAACTCCAAGGCTAGCTCCGAAGAACCTTCTCGGACTAGAGCAGCTAATCTCCACCAGGTGATGGTCTCTTTTTGCTGTGCAGTGAGTTCTAGGTCTAAACCTGCTTGTAAATCATCGCTGGAAAGTTCTGCTGCCTCATCTGGT
>WTIV01000223.1 GCA_011525095.1 Methanobacteriota archaeon | reverse complement strand
CTCTAGGCTTACAGGGCGGAAGAACGGTCGCTTATTTGCGCGCATTGCAGACCAGCCATGTTTTCCTGGTCCTTGTCCTACCATCCAGCCCCATGCAACATATCCTGCAGAGTTGTCCAGTACAACTCCGAATTTGTGCTTTGGATTATCGAGGTCAAATGTTGAGCCAGCATCGTGGAATTTCCCTCCCAAATGTCTCTCAATATCTCTAGTTGCTACGGGAAGTTTGCCTTCATGTCTCCAACATTCAACCGCCATCGATTCTTTTGCAGTCACAGCAATTTTTGCTAATAGGTCGTCAATCGATTTCCATTTTGTTATACCGCCGCCGACTAAAACACATTCACACCCAGACATTCTGTGAGCGTTTCCCCAATCACTTTCGCCATTCGCAATCAGAAGTCTTCTCGCTTCTGTTCTCTCTATTTTTGAATTAGAAAACATAGCCATCGCTTCAGCCCTCGAAATTGCAGGATGCCATCCACGCAGTGCAATTATTGCCGATGGATTTGAATTCATCAAATCATCTCGTGTATATCTTTACAGACTCTTCGCCCCATTTCGTCTGCTCCATGTTAGTGAATTTTGAAAGGTCAAAATCAGCCTTAACTGGTTCGTTGTGAGTTAGGTTCGATTGAACTAAAATGAACTCATCAACCAAATCAGAACTCAAGAATCGATTGATTGTATCTGGCCCACCTTCGACCAATAACCTCTGGATTTCTAAATCTCCAAGCATATCTAGCATAGCGGTAAGTCCTCTGAAATCATCGGTTAGATGTTTGGTTTCCAAGCCATCAGTCAGTACTTTGGAATTGGAATTTATTCGGTTGTTTGGGTCGATAATTACTCTCATCGGCTGCCTCTTTGATTCAACAAGTCTAACGTTAAGAGAGGGGTTGTCTCTGATTACCGTATTAGCACCAACTAAAATTGCACAGGAGTCTTTTCGCAACTTGTGAACTTCCTTCAAGCATTCTTCACTGGTGAATCTAGCTGGGCCCTTAGACAAATCATCTACTGAGCCATTAGCGTCGATTGCAACTTTGACCGTGACGAATGGTTTTCGATTGGCACACCAGTGTAGGAATTCTCGCATTTGGTGAGCAGCTTCATCTTCCAATAACCCAGTTTCAACCTTAATTCCAGCATTTTCTAATACAGATATTCCGTTTCCCCTCACGATTGGATTTGGGTCTCCGTGAGCGATTACTACATTGCTGATTCCTGCCCATAGCAGTGCTTCTGTGCAAGGGGGAGTCCTCCCAAAGTGATTGCAAGGCTCTAGAGTAACGTAAGCGGTAGCTCCGTTTGTGTTGTGGCCTTTTTCTTCAGCATCGTGGATCGCCATTTGCTCTGCATGTAGCCCACCTAGGTGGTCATGCCATCCTTCTGCAATGACTTTTCCATCCTTGACTAATACACACCCGACCAGTGGATTTGGCCTGACTTGTCCTCGTCCTTTTTCTGCGACTTCGATAGCGCGTCGCATGTATCCATGCTCTTCATCGCTCCAAGCCATGACCTACGCGAAGTAGGCATTAGACATGAGGCCATCGCCTTGTAGGGACAAGAGGATTGATGTCCTCAACGTATCATAGGCGCCATTATGGGAGCATTACACTGCATCGTTAATCCTGCTAGCAGGGACCATACATGCGGCAAAAGGTGGCCCTCTATTTCTGCAAAATTAGGATCCAAAGGTTTCGATGTTGTGACTCATATGACAAATAGCGTTGGTCACGCCAGCGAAATCGCTTGGGAGTTAAGACAGCAAAATGTGGAAGGTCCAATAGTAGCAGTTGGTGGTGATGGAACCGTACACGAAGTAGCCAGTGCCCTAAGAGGCAGCGATATACCTCTGGGGATTCTTCCCTTTGGCTCGGGTAATGATTACGCAATAACTCAGGGAATTTCTAGGAAAGATGTAGACCAAGCAATCGATGTGTTAGCAAACGGAGTTGACAGAAGATGCGCCGCATGGCGCTTGGAAGGATTCCCAGCATCTGCAACCGGAGATTATCCCGCGCCTAAAGCAAATCAGTGGGACGGAGAAGCAACCCAAGATGGGAAGGTGGTTCGATGGGTATTCTTAGAGTCTGATTCTGGAATAACCAGTGCAATGTCTAGAGCTAAATTATCGAGAGCGAAATGGATTAAGGGGAATAAGAAATACACTTACCTTGGAATAACCACCATTCCATTTTGGAAGAGGAGAAAGGTGTGGTTGAAACTCGATGATTCTGAAGGCGAAATAATCGACTTCACGATGTTTGCTGCAACAACAGGTGAGACCTTTGGTGGAGGCTACAAAGTCTGCCCCGGTGTATCTCCCGTAGATAATGATGGAATGATAATGTACGCTCCAAGACTGTCCAGAATCGCCATGTTGTCTCTGATGGGACCAATGAAAAAAGGCAAACACGTTGGAAAATGGGGAATTACAATGCAAAAGGCGAATCGCATCGAGATCAAACCGGTTGATTCCAAAGGTAAGGTATCCGACGTACCTCTACCATTGTCGACCTGGGTTCAGGCTGATGGAGAACCGATTATTCTCAGTCCAGCAACTCTAGAATGGCATACTGAGCAATTGCTCGTTCGCGGTGCAAAGGATGTGCATTGGGCCTAAAATGAGAAGTCACTGAATTCTTCATCATCAGCAACTGATGCTCTCTTGTTCTCGACTACTCTCTCTGGCTGAGGTTCTGGTTCTGCTCTTTGTGCAGCCCGCTTTTTCACCGAGCGACGCTTTACAGGCTTGCTTGCCTTTGTAGGGTTAACAGCAGCGGTAGGTTGGGTGGCGCTGCGCGACATACTCGAAGAGAAGTGTTCTCTCTTTGCAGGCTCAGGTTGAGTAGAAACAACTCCGGCTGAAGGCATTGGTGTACTGGAGACTTGAGGCATGGATGATGCAACTGATTGTGCGGATTCCATTTCCTTGGCTTCACTAGTAACTACGACAGAATTTCCGCCCCCGAAGGTCTTCTGCCCGCTATCGCTGCTATCAGATTGTAGAACGCTATCTAGGCTGAAGCCCGAAATAGCAACCTCTTCCTCCTTTTTCTTCTTAGGAGGAGGTGATGATTTTTTCTTTGGTGCTGCTCTTTCCGCGGGACTTACTAGACCATCTTTCTTTGATTGTTTGATGTCTTTCTTCATTTGAACAGATTTGGCGAATCCTTCTCTTCCTAGCAGTGCTTCTGCAGTTGCTTTTGCGCCCTGTCTGATGACCATAGTCGAGACAATGAAGAGTCCGATTCCGCCTCCTACTCCGACAAGTATGAAGAATAGTATAAATGTCCAGCCACCAAATATGTCCGTATCGCCAAGTGAGTATTCATCGTCATGTTCGCCATCTAGGCTTACAACCCCTTGGCTAGTTTTGATACTAGTAACAATCATTCCATGACCTTGCCCTTCTAGAGCACAAGATTCGGCACTAACTCCCCCTAAACCATTGCCTTCAATGACGTAGCCTCTAATTTCAATAGGCTCGTGCCAGTGCTGAAGTATATTTAGCCCGTCTGCGACGTTTTCTGATGCAGGAATTATACCAATTACTTCCCATTCATTTTCGTTGTCTGAAAGTTTTGAGCCTACTGCTTCGCTTGGATTTAGTGGCTCAGACCAATCTTTCAAACTGATTCTACCTGCCTTTCCTTCTTCCACAGATTCTGCTGAACTCCAGGACATTGTGTGGACAATTACGGCGGCTCCCATAGCGGACTGTATATCGGAAAGCATAGGATGATCAGAATATACTTCAGATGAAATTAGCATTCCTGTGATTTTCATTTGCGACTCGCCACAGCCAACAATCGAGACGGTTTCCTCAAACCCTTCACCCATTTTGGATTTAACATCGGCACTGCCTCCATCGATTTCGACGTGTACTTGCCCGTCTCCAGTGCCCCATTCAGGGGTATCATTGTAGATACATCCTGCCATGAACATCAGCAGAACCAGCATCATCCCGAGACGCGTCTGTAGGCGGGCCATGTTCTATGCACGGCGCCTTGAGTTGTTGAACCCTTTCCATGAACACTAGAAAATCGGGCAAGAAAATTAGGCGCGGAGAGAGAGATTCGAACTCCCGTGTCCGAGGGACAGTGGATTTCAAGTCCACCGCAATACCAGGCTATGCGATCTCCGCCT